>CAUZSH010000014.1:0-32176 GCA_963582935.1 Gammaproteobacteria bacterium | reverse complement strand
GTCACGAAACCATCAGAAACTGGTGCAATAAATTCGGCTCCAAGTTTACTGAGGTTATTAAAAAACGTGAACGTAAGCCAACAGATAAATGGCATTTGGATGAAATGAATATCAAAGTCAATGGCATCAAATACGTCCTCTGGCGTGCGGTTGATTCAGAGGGTCAGGAGCTAGATATATTTCTCCAAAAAAGGAAGAATAAGAAGGCAGCGATTAGATTTCTTACACGTTTATTAGGCTCGTATCTAGCGCCTAGAGTCATAGTTATGGATAAATTAAAAAGTTACTTTAGGCCGATTAAATATATGATGCCGGGAGCCGACCATAGAAGTCATAAACGCTTAAACAATCGAGCTGAAAACTCTCACCAGCCCACTAGGCGAAAGGAGAAGTGCTTGGTGAAATTCAAGTCGCTTCAGGGTGTGCAGAAGATGCTGGTGTTGATGAGGAGAACTAGAAATATATTTTCAGTTGCCGTAGGCAGATATAGGAATTCGGCTGAGGAAAGACGTTGTCAATTTAACTTGGCAAGAGATATTTGGGATGATGCGGCTCATGAGGTCCTCTGCGCCTAAAATTTGCTATAATTGCCCTCTAAGCACTCAAAAAGTTAACTTGACGGTGCCTTTTTACCGTCACCTCCTATGCTATCAAGTGATCTAGATTTCTTTGATCTTATCACGTACTCATCAGATAAGGTGTTATTCAGAAGTTCAAGATAGTCATTGTCGTCAAATTCTCGATCAAGGATATGCGTGATCTTAAATAATGGGTTAGCTTTCTTTAGCTCTTGGCTTACTCTTGTTAGTTCAACAGTGGTAAGGGTTTTCTTGTTAAAATATTTTCCAGATTCATATAATGTTTTTGCCTCTACGTCCCCCTCAAAACTCTTGCCTTCAGTAATATTTTTAATGGTCGCTTGCTTTAAAAATAAGGGCTCTTTATTGCTGTATGATTTATGTGATAGTAGAGTGATCGATTTATTATCTGGCGTAACCGCTATGACGTTGTGGGTGCTATAAGGCTAGTATAGTATTGGGTTCTTGGCTCTACGCGTTTTTCCGTGGAATTCAGATATCTAATCTAAATCAAATAACAAGCTTATTTCTCAAATGCGAGTGAGAACTATTCCTATTAACTTGACATATTGTCCATTATCTGTATAATCCAATCCAATCAATTTATTCTGAAGTGATTGTGAATGATGTTAGAAAAGGGTGCAAAATATCAGGTTAATGGTTTTACTTCTGCCTGTCCTCGTGGCTATATGCAAAAATTGATGTCTATGGGTTTTATTCCAGGTGCTCAATTTACAATCCGTAAACTGGCCCCATTGGGTGATCCCTATCAAATTGAAATTCAAGGTTATTCTGTTTCAATGAGAAAGTCAGAGGTTGCATTAGTTGAGGTGGAAGCGGTATGAAAATAGCACTCGTTGGAAATCCAAACTGCGGTAAAACCACTATTTTTAATGCCCTAACAGGTGCGCGTCAAAAAGTGGGAAACTGGGCAGGCGTTACCGTTGACAAGAAATCAGGGCATTTTGTCCATGATTCACAAAGTGTTGAAGTGGTTGATCTGCCAGGGTTATATTCCCTAGTAGGCTCGGATGGGAATGCTTTAGATGAGCAGATTGCTTGTAAATTTATATTAAACGAAAAGCCTGATGCTGTCATAAATGTGGTAGATGCTTCAAATTTTGAACGTAATTTATTTCTAACCATGCAATTAATTGAGATGGGTGTGCCAGTTATTCTTGCGGTTAATATGATTGATGTTGCAAAAGACAAAGGCTTCATCATCCATTTTGATAAGCTTGAAAAAGAGCTTGGTATTAAAGTTATTCCAATGATTGGACGTAAAGCGGTGGGTATCCATGAATTAAAAGATGCTGTGGTCTCAACGCATAAGTCCGCTTCTTTTGATGTTTATCAATATTATCCGCAACAAGCTATTAAAGACATTCAATTCATTCTTGCAAAAAATAATGATCTGGTTACGGATGTTAATCATAACTGGCTTGCTATTCGTCTTGTGAAAGGGGATGTTTATGCCAAAAGCATGGTATCAGAAACCTCCATTCAAAGCATTGATGAAGAAGTTTTAAGGAAAAACACGCGTTTAAGTGTTGAGATTCCATCAGGCAGGTATAAAGCAATTTCACATATATTGTCAACAACATGTAACAGCCTTAAAGTTAGGCGACACCGACTTACAGAAATGGTTGACTCTGTCTGTATGAATAAGTATTTAGGCTTACCTATTTTCTTATTTATTATGTATATGATGTTTGAATTTTCAATCACGATTGGTGGGGCACTCCAACCCTTGTTTGATGATACATCACGAGTGATCTTTATTGATGGGGCGATGCATCTTGGGATGTCCATGGGGTTGCCTTTGTGGCTGACAGCCGTATTTTCACAGGGGATTGGCTTGGGCATTAATACAGTGCTGACATTTATACCGCAAATAGGCTGTATGTTTCTTTTCCTTTCTTTACTGGAAGACTCAGGTTATATGGCGCGAGCAGCTTTTGTGATGGATCGGATTATGCAATCCATAGGACTTCCAGGTAAGTCATTTGTACCACTGATTGTAGGATTCGGGTGTAATGTGCCTGCGGTGATGGCAACTCGCACATTAGAAACAAGACGTGATCGTTTGCTTACCATTATGATGGCACCTTTTGTTTCTTGTGGTGCAAGACTGGCAATTTTTGCTGTTTTTGCTTCTGCTTTTTTCCCAACAGGTGGTGCTTTGATTGTTTTCTTGCTTTATATTTTGGGCATTATGGGAGCCATAATTACAGGATTGGTTGTGAAAGGCACGTTGTTAAAAGGTGATAACACGCCTTTTATTATGGAGATTCCAGTTTATCATTTACCAAATGTTAAAACAATTTTGATCCACACCTGGAATCGTTTGAAGCGATTTATCTTTAGAGCAGGCAAGATCATTATTCCTGTGTGTCTATTAATTGGTGCGTTAAACTCTATTCAGCTAAATGGGCATGTGGTGGTTGATGGCTCAAGAGATTCGATTCTTTCTCAAGTGGGCAAAACGGTCACGCCTATCTTCGAACCAATGGGCGTCCAAAAAGATAACTGGCCTGCAACGGTTGGACTTGTAACGGGTGTTTTGGCAAAAGAAGTGGTCGTAGGAACATTGAATACACTTTATACGCAAGACAAACCACAAGACATGGCTTCTGCTGGCGAGAATTATGATTTTTGGGGTCAGCTAGGTGCTGCATTTACCACAACCTTTCATGGCTTTAAAAATATGACATGGGAAACATTTGCAAACCCATTTACGGCAAATGAAGCGGATGGGCATATGGATAAAACCTCTATGGGGACGATGGTGACCTCTTTTGGTTCAACAGCAGCGGCTTTTGCTTATTTGCTCTTTGTATTACTTTATGTGCCTTGTGTGGCGACAATTGGTGCGATGAGTCGTGAAGCAGGGCGTGGCTGGGCGTGGTTATCTGTATTGTGGAGTACGGCATTGGCTTACTGTGCCGCGGTGATTGTGTATCAGGCATCACAGATATTTGTGCAACCGATGTATGCAAGTATTAATATCATCATTGCGATTTCGGCACTAGGCAGTATTATTTATGCAATGCATTATTTTTCAGATCGAACGACATTTAGACCACAATTTGCAGGTGGTTGTGGTGATGCTTGTTCTGCTAAAGGTGGGTGTCATTAAAAGCTCTGTCAGTTATCCGAGGACTCTATTTTTTTAAATTTCCTTAAGCGTCATGCTCATCATTAAATTTTTTGAATTCAATATAGTTATTAACATTGTATCCACCCCCGAGCACATCATATAAATTTACAATACTATCCATTTGCTGCATTTTATATTTATTTAACTCAGATCTCGCATAATCCGTATTCATCTTGGCGATTAAAGTCTCCATATAGCTGATTGAACCTTGTTGATACATGATTGTGGCAAGTCGATATTGCTCTTTTGCACTCTCAAACGCAATTTTATGCTGTTCATAGGTTTGGTTAACGGTGCTGTTTTGAGATAGTCCATTATCCACTTCCATAAAAGCATTTCGAACCGTTTCAACATAATGGTAATGAGCAGAATAATAAGCACCTTTACTTTTCTTAATATCTGCAAAGATACCCATGTTAAATATGGGTACAGCGGCACCTAAAGAGACTCCACCGAAAGCAGCGCCTAGGGTAAATAGATTGGCTAATTGAACCGTAGCATGTCCAAGTAATCCAGTTAAACTTATGGAAGGAAAAAATTTGGAAGCTGTGGCACCAATATCCTCATTACTCATTTGTAATTGGTATTCAGCAATAGCGACATCTGGACGAGACTTTAAAACCTCTGAGGGTAAGTTGACAGGGATAATGCCACTGGTTTGGATATTATCAAAATTATTCTTTGTAATAATTTTTCCAGGGTTCCTATTCGTAAGGATTCGTAGTGCGTTTTGTACCTGGGTCAATTTATTTTTAAGTGAGGGGATTTGGCTTTGTAGTATTGCAATAAGTTGATTGATCCCTGCCAAGCGAATACTAGAAACGCTACCATTTGCATATTGTATCTTCATATATTTGCGTGTGCTTTTGGCATCAGTTAATAGCTGTTGCTGTAGCATTAACTGTTTTTGTAATCCAAGAAAAGAAAAGTAGTTGCCAGAGACTTGGCTAATGATGGCAAGTCGAGCTGCATTTTTTGCTTGATCGCGTAATGCCAGATTTAAATCTGCAATATTGCCCATTTTGAGTTGGCGCATAATATTTAAGTTGTAGCTTGAGGCAATTCCAACATTATATCCAGAAATTTCAGGTGAATTTCCAGGATCTAGCTTATCTATTAGTACGTTGCCAGATGTGTTATCAAAATTCGTATTAAAAGCCTTTCCTGTAAATGCTGAACCACCAATATCTACAGTTGGCAACCAAGAATAATTTACTTTTTGCAGAGAGGCTTGTGCTTGGATGATATTGCCCATGGAAACTTGGATATTGTTGTTATTTTTGAGTGCATTTTCTATTAGTTTATTCAACTGAGGATCATTAAACTTTTTCCACCAAGCAAGATCAGGTAGATTTGTTTGTTCGGTGTGGGTGCCAGCACCTTGGCTGTTCCATGAGCTTGGTGCTTCAATATTTGGTTTTTTATATTCAGGGCTGAAGAAGGAGCAGCCTGTGAGTAACGCGCTAAATGATAGGATCGTTATCAGTTTATATTTCATCACCATATTCTCGTTTAGTTGGTTGTATTAATAGAAACATTCGCACTGGCACCCACTCTTAAAGGGTAATGCTCATTATTTTCCATTCTGACTCTAACCGTAAAGCGTTGTGTCACTTTTACCCAATTGCCCGTTGCATTTTGAGCTGGCAATAAAGAATAGGTATTGCCACTGGCATAGCTAATGCTTTCAACATTTCCTGTATAATCATGATCATACATATCTAGTTCGATGGAAGCGGATTGCCCTGATTTTATACGGCTTAATTGAGTTTCTTCTAAGTTTACATCTACCCACCAGCTGGCATCATCAATCAGCACAAATAATTTTTGCCCTTGTCCCACAAGTTGACCTTGTTGTAAATCAAGGTTGCCAACATAGCCTGCTGCTGGAGCATATAGTTTTGTATAAGATTTATTCACATTTGCATTTTCAATGCCAATTTGAGCAATAGCAACTTGCGTTTTTGCAACCTCATAATTGACCTGTGCTTGTTCAACAGAAGATGTTGCTTGGTTAAGTGCTTGTTTTGCTTGATGGGCTTGATTAAGGTATTTTTGTTTATCTTGTAGAGAACCTGCTTTTTGTGCGTAAAGAGCGGCATAACGTGTTGCCATACTGCTTGCAAATGTATGATCTGATTGAGATTTTGCCACATTGGCTTGCGCATTTTTAATTTGTTTGAGAGCATTCAGCGTTTGTTGTTGTGCCAATAACTTATCTTTCTGAGCCTTGCTGAGTGCAATACTGTAGTTAACAGGATCAATTTCAATTAATAAATCTCCCTGTTTAACATATTGATTATTTTGAACATGTACTTTTTTGATGAAGCCGCTAGCTTGTGGGGATATGTCAATAATATTAGCTTGAACATAGGCATTATCCGTGCTGGGATGATATTTTGTATACAACCAATATCCCAATATACACACACTGGCAAGTATAATGACACATACACCAATAATGATTTGCTTATATGACTTTTTCTTAGTGGTTGTCATGATTGTCCTCATCCTTATGTTCGGTTAAATCAGGGTGTGTTTTCAATATGAAAGGTGTCCAAATAATAAAGAGCATCCCAATAGCGCATAGGTAGAAGGTGTCCAAATAACTTAAAAATGCGCTTTGTTGGTGCACCAGTAGCTGAGCGATGGCAACTTGCATCGTCTCGCTGACACCTTGTAAATTTTGTATCCATAATTGATACCCATGAGCATAAGGTGAGATATGCTGCCCTAAATCATTATAGTTGACTTGTATTTGGTGGGAAATAGTGGTGGCAGCTACAGAAGTGCCGACTGATGCGCCAAAGTTTCTGAAGAAATTAAATACACCAGAAGCATCTGTATTTTCTTCGTTGGAAATTCCAAGAAAGCAAATTTGCATCATGGGCACAAAGAAAGCCATCATGCCAAAACCCTGAAATATCATCGAAGTAATAACATAACCCATGCTTACGGAAGGACCATAGCTTGATAGCATAAAACAACCGATTGAGAAAGAAAATATCCCTAAGACAACAACTAGCTTTTCACCAAGAATATTAGATATTTTCGGGATAAATAGCGCGGTGACGACCGCTGCTAGCCCTCGAGGGGCGGTGATATAGCCTGCGGTGTCAACAGGGTAATTGAAAATATTCTGCATCATGGTGGGGAAATAGGCGAAAGATGCTGTGGCAAATAACATAAATACAAACATCATCAAGCAGCTAAAGACGAAGTTTGCATTTTTGAAGATATTAAAATTAATAACAGTGGAGCCCCATAGTCCCCGCCAAATAAAAAAGCTAATAAGAATTAGGGAGGTTGTAAGAATAATAATCATCTCAATTGAGTTAAACCAGCCATTACTGTTACCTTCATCAATAAAATATTCAAGTAATCCTATGCCTATGGCCATGAAGGCAAAGCTGATATAGTCGATATTGATTTTTTTAATGGCATCTGACTTCATGTAAATGCTGATTAATGCAAGCCCGACAAAACATATAGGTACATTGACGTAAAATATCCAGCGCCAGTTAAGGTTGGCAACGAGCAGCCCACCCAAAACTGGACCGATCACAGGCCCCATTACAACCACTAAACTAAAGACAATCATTATTTTTGTTTGCTCTTGCCCAACAAAGTTTTTAGCAATATAAGATTGTGCAACGGCAGGGAGGAATGCGCCGCCAATGCCTTGAATGATTCTAAAAAAGATCATTTCTGGTAAGGAGTCAGATTGCCCACATAAAATAGATGAGACTAAAAAAATAATGCCAGAAGCCATTATGATGCGTTTCATGCCATACTTTCGAATAACCAGCCCTGAAAGCATGATAAAGATCGCGGCGGCAACGATATAAGCGGTTGTCACCATCGCGATGGAATCAATGGTAGCACCCAAAGATCCCATCATTTGTGGGATAGCGACAGCAACAATAGTGAGGTCAACAATTTCAGCAAGCGCAAGCAAACTTACTGCGTAGGCGACGATTGTTCTCGGTTGAAGCCAGAAATTACCCATATTGTTTTGAGGAGGCGTGCGAGTTTCTTGTAAACTTGATTATAGTCAAGGTTTTAAAATTGTGCGGTAGGATATTGTTATAATTGAAGGTTTTCTTTAGAGGGTCTCTTTAACCCGACCAACTTCTCCAGTTTGTAAACGAACCTTTATGCCATGAGGATGTTGAGGTGATTTTGTCAGGATATCTTTTACAACACCAACCGTTAAATTACCCGTGCGTTGATCTTGTTTTTGGACAATAGCAACCTTTAACCCCGGTTTGATATGACTTTTGGGAATACTACTCATTGTTTTATCTTACTATTCGTTAGGTGTAAATTGATCAGGGATGTCAGAACCTTTTCCAAATAAAAATTTCTCCATTTCTTCTTTTAAAAATTTGCGAGCCTCAGCATCTAACATGTTTAGGCGATATTCATTGATTAAGATTGTTTGGTGTCCTAACCATGCTTCCCAGCCCTCTTGGGAGATGTTTTGGATGACTTTTTGTCCTAAATCACCAGGGAATGGTGGAAACCCCATAGGGGCAGCTTCTTTTTGTAGTTTTTGACAGAACATGATTTTATTACCATAGGTTAATTAATTTTATGCTGAAATTATAAGATAAAAAGATGTTGGTGGGTATCCATATCTTTCTAAATCCTTCTTGTGCAGCTGCGTAGATAGTTTGCTTAAAATAACTTGTTTGCTTAATAAACGGACATTGTTTTAACACCGCGGTACATTTATCTGTATTTTAGAGCAATTTTCCATATAATAACCACGAACTTTATTGATCTATCTCTGTGGAGGGATATATGACAGAAATAAAAGAAGTCAAGGATGTGGACGCACTCGAAACTCGAGAATGGCTTGAAGCACTGAATGACGTGATTGAAAGAGAAGGCGAAGAACGAGGCGCGTTTCTTGTCAATCAGCTTCATCACAAAATGGCAGCGTTTGGTTTGCGTTCTACCTATGCAAAAGCAAACATCCAATACATGAACACTATTTCGGTTGAGCATGAAGCAGATTATCCGGGTGATCTTGAAATAGAAAATAAAATTGAAGCGATACACCGCTGGAATTCAGCCGTGATTGTCGCAAAAGCAAACAAAGCAGATGGTTCGCTGGGTGGGCATATTGGCTCAGGTGCCTCTATTATGACGCTTTATGAAGTTGGATTTAACCACTGCTTCAAAGCACCGAGTAAAGATTATGCTGGAGATTTAATATTTTTCCAAGGGCATACGACACCTGTGATCTACGCACGCTCATTTCTTGAAGGTCGTTTAACAGAAACGCAGCTTAAAAACTTTAGAAGCCAAGCTTTTAACCGTGAAGCCGGACTTTCGTCTTATCCTCACCCTTGGCTACAGCCTGATTATTGGCAATTCCCCACAGTATCCATGGGGTTAGGCCCATTGCAAGCTATTTATCAAGCGCGCTTTATGAAATACCTTCAGAACCGTAAACTTGCCGAAGACACTGGACGTAAAGTTTGGGCTTTCTGTGGAGATGGCGAAATGGATGAAGTGGAATCTTTAGGGGCCTTAACACGTGCCTCAAGAGAAAACCTTGATAACTTGATCTTTGTGATTAACTGTAACTTACAGCGCCTTGATGGACCTGTGTACGGTAATGGTAAAATTGTTGAAGAATTTGCCAGTGTCTTTACAGGCGCTGGCTGGAATGTCATTAAAGTGCTTTGGGACCAAAACTGGCAGAAGCTTTTTGATAATGATCCTAAAGGCTTAATCATTAAGCGTTTAACTGAAATCAATGACGGTCAAATGCAGAATATTCGTTCACGTGGTGGGGCGGCGATTCGTGAGTTAATATTTAGTCATAATCTTGAGCTTGCTAAAATGGTTGAACACATGTCTGATGATGATATGGTGGGATTAAACCGCGGTGGACATGATCAGTCGAAAGTGTATGCGGCATATAAAAAAGCCATGGATACTAAAGGTCAGCCAGTTGTCATTCTTGCGCAAACCATTAAAGGTTTTGGCCTAGGTGAATGGGGCGAAGCTAAAAATATTGCTCACAATGTTAAAAAACTAAGTGTTGAGGCATTGCGTCATATCCGTGATAAATTCAATGTTCCAGCAACAGATGAGCAAGTTGAAAACCTTGATTTTATTACTCTAGATAAAGATTCTGAGGAGGCGCATTATTTACATTGGCAGCGTAAGGAGCTGGGTGGTTATTTACCTGCTCGTTTTGAGGCGCATGAGAAGTTAGATATCCCGCATTACAAAGACTTTGGTAAACTATTTATGGAGGCAAGTGGTGAGCGTGAACTGTCATCCACAACTTGTTTTGTTCGTATGTTGGTGGCATTAACTCGCCACAAACCAATCAAAGATAGGTTAGTACCGATTGTGGTGGATGAATCCAGAACATTTGGAATGGAAGGACTTTTCCGTCAGCTTGGTATATACAATCCAGAGGGTCAAAAATATACACCTGAAGATCGTGATCAAATCATGTATTATAAAGAGGCGGTAGATGGTCAGATTATTCAAGATGGTATCAATGAAGCGGGCGGTTTCTGTTCATGGTTAGCCGCTGCTACTTCATATAGCGTGCATCGTATCGGCATGATTCCATTCTATATCTATTATTCTATGTTTGGGTTTCAACGTATTGGTGATCTTGCGTGGGCGGCCGGTGATTCTCATGCTAGAGGATTTCTGTTAGGTGGCACCGCGGGTCGTACATCTTTGAATGGCGAAGGCTTACAACATCAAGATGGACATAGCCATGTCCAAGCAGGATTGATTCCAAACTGCGTATCTTATGACCCAACTTATGGTTATGAACTTGCTGTTATCTTATGGCACGGTATGCAAAGAATGTATGTCAATCATGAAAGTGTTTTTTATTATATTACGCTTATGAATGAAAACTATACGCATCCCGCCATGCCTGAAGGTGCGGAAGAAGGGATCATTAAAGGAATGTATAAACTGAAGTCAGCGAAAAAAGCCAATGCCAATAAATCTAGCGCCAAAAAGCATGTTCGCTTAATGGGTTCAGGTACTATTTTAAGAGAAGTTGAATTAGCTGCAGAATTGCTTGAAAAAGACTTTGGGGTGAGCTCAGATATTTATAGCGTTACCAGTGCCAATGAACTTTATCGAGATGCGAAGTCTGCAACTCGATGGAATATGCTACATCCAGGCGTCAAGAAAAAAACAAGTTACATTGAGAAATGTTTGGGTGATAGTGATGCACCTGTCATTATTTCTACTGACCATATTAAACTTTACTCAGAGCAATTAAGAGAATATATCTCTAGTCGTTATGTTGTACTGGGTACAGATGGTTTTGGGCGAAGTGATAGCCGTGAAAACTTGAGAAGCTTCTTTGAAGTGGATTGTTACTATGTCGTACTTGCAGCCTTAACGGGGCTTGCTGAAGAAGGTCATATTGGTTTTGATATCGTTAAAAAAGCGATTAAAAAATATAACATTGATGCTGATCGCATCGAACCAACCTTAGTGTAGAGAGAGGATAAGGACATGGCATTACAAGAAATAAAGGTTCCTGATATCGGTGATTATCAAGACGTGGAAGTGATTGAAATTAATGTGAGTGTTGGGGATACCATTGCAGAAGAAGATTCATTATTAACACTCGAAACGGACAAGGCCAGCATGGAAGTGCCTTCTCCACAAGCGGGTGTTGTGAAAGAAATTTTGGTTAACCTTGGCGATAAAGTTTCTGAAGGCACAGTGGTGATTAAAGTTGAAGCCGTGGGTGTTGAGCCTGAAGCAGCTTCTGAAAAACAACCTGAAGCCAAAGCTGATAGTACTCCAGCACCAACATCTACGTCTGTTCAGGTTGTGCCTGTAATAGTACCTGATATTGGTGACTATGACGGTGTTGATGTGATTGAAATCAATGTAAGCGTCGGTGATGTGATCAAAGAAGAAGATTCTTTGGTTACGCTTGAAACAGATAAAGCCAGCATGGAAGTGCCAGCACCTAATGCGGGCAAAGTTGTTGAAATCATGGTTAATCTTGGTGATAAAGTTTCAAAGGGTGACGTGATTATTCAGTTAGAGCAAAGTGGCGGTAACGCACAAGCTCCAGTTGCGACAGAAGCGCCGAAGGCAGAAGCTAAACAAGAAGTGCCAAAGAAAGAAGTGCCAAAGAAAGAAACATCAAAGCCTGCCGCAGCTAAATCGGTTGTTGATCCGGTAGCTCATACAAGCCCAGTTCATGCTTCGCCTGCTGTACGTCGTCTGGCACGGATTCTTGAGATTGATCTTAAGAAAATTCCAGCAACGGGACCTAAAGGTCGTATTACCAAAGATGATTGTAATAACTACATCAAAAATGCGATCAATAAAGTACAAATAGGTCAAGTTTCTGCGGGCTCTGGTTTAGATCTATTGGCAGATCCTGTTGTAGACTTCTCAAAATTTGGAGAAATTGAAACGCAACCTTTAACCAGAATTAATAAATTAACCAGTAAAAATCTACATCGTAACTGGGTGAAAATTCCACATGTGACATTTTATGACGATGCGGACATTACAGACTTAGAAGATTTTAGAAAAGCCAAAAAAGCGGTTGCTGAAAAAGTAGGGGTCAAAATGACACCACTTATTTTCTTAATCAAGGTGGCAGCTCAAGCATTGAAGGAATTCCCAAGAATTAACAGTTCACTTTCTGCAGATGGTGAAGATCTTATTCTTAAGAAATATTTTAATATCGGTGTGGCAGTAGATACACCGAATGGTTTGTTAGTACCCGTCATTAAGGATGTAGATCAGAAAAGCTTGTTTGAAATTGCACGTGATTTTATGGATTTGGTCAATCGAGGACGTGAAGGTAAAATTAAACCTGATGAAATGAAAGGCGCATGTTTTACGATTTCTAGTCTTGGACTGTTGGGATCAACAGGTTTTACGCCAATTATTAATATGCCTGAAGTCGCTATTATGGGCGTTTCAAAGTCAGCGATAAAGCCTGTATGGAACGGCTCAGAATTTGTACCAAGACTTATGTTACCGCTTTCTCTCTCTGTCGATCACCGCGTGATTGATGGCGCACTTGCCGCTAAGTTTCTAACACGTTTTGGTGGAATGTTGACAGATTTACGAGAAGTATTATTATAATTCAAACTAAAAAATAAGGATAGATTAATGAGTAATTTACATGCGGAAGTAGTGGTTTTAGGCAGTGGTCCAGGTGGGTATAGCGCGGCTTTTAGAGCAGCTGATTTGGGTAAAAAAGTGATTCTTATTGAGAAGTTTAGCAGCATTGGTGGTGTTTGTTTAAATGTGGGCTGTATTCCCTCTAAAGCACTGTTACATGTTGCAAAAGTGGTGAATGAAGCACGTGACCTGCAAGCACATGGTATGGTTGATTTTGGCGAGATAAAATTCAATAAAGATAAAATATTGGCCTATAAAAATGGCATCGTTAAACAGTTAACACAAGGACTGAAAGGACTTGCTAAACAACGTAAAGTTGAAATTGTTCAAGGTTCAGGATCCTTCAAATCTAAAACTGAAATAGAAGTTGACGGTCCTAAAGGTAAGCAAGTAATCTCATTTGATGATGCGATTATTGCTGTGGGATCACGCGTGATCAATCTTCCTTTTATTCCTGAAGATCCACGTATTATTGATTCAACTGGTGCATTGGAAATGGATGAAATTCCAGACACTATGCTTGTGATTGGCGGTGGAATTATTGGTTTAGAGATGGCGCAAGTTTATTCTGAGCTTGGCACTAAAATTACCGTTGTTGAGTTTATGGATCAATTGATGGGTGCGGCTGATAAAGATATTGTTAAGCCTTATGAGAAAATGGTTTCTAAGCGTTATGATATTAGACTTAAAACTAAAGTCACAGCGGTTGAAGCGAAGAAAGATGGACTTTATGTTTCAATGGAAGGCGCAAAGGGTTCTGATAAGCCGATGAAGTTTGATCGCATCTTAATGGCAGTTGGTCGTACTCCAAACGGAAAATTAATTGGTGCTGAGAATGCGGGCGTGAATGTTGATGAACGTGGTTTCATTAATGTTGATAATCAATTAAAAACGAATGTGCCAAATATTTATGCTATCGGAGATGTTGTGGGTCAGCCAATGCTGGCGCATAAAGCAGTTCCTGAGGGGCGTACAGCGGCAGAAGTTATCTGTGGCATGAAGCATTATTTTGAACCTGAGTGCATTCCTTCTGTAGCATATACAGATCCTGAAGTTTCCTGGGTGGGTGTCACTGAAAAAGAAGCTAAAGAAAAAGGCATCAAGTATGATAAGGGTGTTTTCCCATGGGCAGCAAGTGGTCGTTCATTAAGTATTGGACGCAACGAAGGGATGACCAAAGTACTGTTTGATGAAAATCATGTTATTATTGGTGCTGGCATCGTTGGACCCAATGCAGGCGAGTTGATTGCTGAAGCAACACTTGCGATTGAGATGGGTTGTGATGCAGAAGATATTTCGTTGACGATTCACCCACATCCAACACTTTCTGAGACACTTGCAATGGCGACAGAGGTCTTTGAGGGTACTGCAACAGATATTTATGTGCCTAAAAAGAAAAAGTAGCAAAAAATAACTTTTTTGACTTATGTTAATAGCCACTTAATTGTGGCTTTTTTGTGTCTTTGGAAAATATTTTTTTAACCATTACTGCAAGTGTTTTGTTTTTGTGCTAGCCTGATGTCTATCAAGGTTTTTGTTTTAACAGATAAGGGAGATTAAATGCTTAATTATAAACATATATTGTATGCGACAGACTTACATGAAACTTGTAAGGTTACGTTAAAACGCCTAATAGACTTTGCCGCAAAATTTGATGCGCGCATAAGTGTGGTACATGTTGTTAAGCCGATTAGCGGCGTGTATGGCTATACGGCTGGTATTGTTAACGATGTTGATCATGAGATCGAAGATGAGGCAATTGTGAAGCTTGAGGCATTAATGGCATCGGTCGATCTAGATAAAAGCTGTGGACATCTTCTTAGGGGGGGCGTTTTAGCGGGTTCAATTTTACAATATGTTGATGATAATCAGGTGGATGCTATTGTTATCAATGGACATTCACATAATATTTTTGCTCGTATGGGATCAACGGAAGATTCCGTGGTGAATAATGCAACTTGTGATGTATTGGTATTGCGTTAGTTTTAAATACACCTTGTAGGTTTTGGCAAACCAGCAATTTTTGATGCCTGAACGGCTGGACTTTCGGGAAATAGTGACTGAAGGTACAGGCTGTTTCCCTTTTCAGGTCCAAACTTTTTCTTAAGTGCTGTAACTAAAGCGCGAATGGCAAGAGACTTTTTGTTTTCTGAGTAATATTCTCTTAAAAAGTATATAACCTCCCAATGGTCATCACTCATTTTTATGCTTTCAGCGTTGGCGCTTTGGAGAGCAAATTCCTCGTTCCAGACATTTGAATTTTTGAGAAAACCATCTTTGTCTATTTGAAATTGATTTATATCTGGCATTTTTTCTGAGTTTAAAACATTCATTAGATTCATTATATCATGCAATATTGTATTTATATCATTTTCTTTCTTCTCAAGAACTTATAGAAAGCTATAATACATATAAGCGACGTTAGAGATCACAGGTCATAATGGCTAAACCACAGAATAAAATCATTTTTAACCGATATGGTAAAACCTATCATTTAGAAATTAACACGGCAGAACAGATCAAACAAGTATTTGATATCGACCTTATTAACTGGGTGGCGACAAGTGCGCCAGTGAGTGCATTTGATTTGGATGCTGACTACCTAAACTATATTGATGCTCGGCAAAATAAACGGATTTTAACAGAAGAAGTATTAGATCATCTTCAGTGGGTGTTTAACATTTTCACGCGATATGATTCTATTAATGAAAAAAGCAGTGCGCTGTCAGAGTTTTATTTCAACCGAAGTCACGAAGATGGACAAAAGATACTCGCAGCGATTCAAAAAGTGAGAAGCAAGCTGGGATTGGACGCGACACAAATGCTCACACTTCAAAGCATTAAAACGTTAAAAGAGCTTATTTTACAATATGCGGTAAGTGAAGGTGGGGTGGTGACGGCTGACCAAGCTTCAGAGGATATTGTCAAAGATTATATCACTCGCTTGGTTTTGATGACGGGCGGGACAGATCACCCTTCAGGGGAGAAAGGGATTAATGCTGAGATTATCATTGCTTTCTCTGCAACTCTTGAATGTTATTTGGGATGGAAGAAAAAAAATACACAAGCACTTTTAGTAAAAGATAATGCGTTTTTGCCTTTTGGTCGAAACACTGGAGAAAAGTATAAAATCTTTATACAGCTTGAAGATAAAATTGATCAATATTATGCACAATCGAAAGCTTTGTTCTTTTCAAAGAAAGTATCAGATTCAGTTTGTTTTTTAAATGATGTCGACGTCACAAACTTTAATTGGCAAGATAGCCAAGCAATAGATGCTTATTTAAAAACAGCGCCATTGGCAGAACAAAATGAAAATTTATTGTTGGATATATCCAGTAAGTTATCCATTAACCCGATTTATCTCGCAGCAATCACCGATTTTTTTGAAGAAATTGCAAACATGTTTCTGGAGGAGTTTAATGGTGAAACTTTAAGTGAAGCGCAGTGGTTGAAAATCAAGGAGTGCTTTAGCGTTTACGATGCGTGGGTGAAGTCAAACCCTGAGCCGAAGTTGGATCTTTATGGTCGCGAGCACATCACCTTGTTGAAAAGTGAGGTGGTACGGGATGAAGTGATTAAACTCATTAATCAAAGTAATGAAACGGCATTTGATTTAGAGAGTGTACGTCTGATTGAAAAAGTTATTTTGACTCAAAAATATTTGCTGGTGTTCTTAAATAATTTTGTAAGCTTTCCATATTTGTATAGTGCCAATACACGGTCGCTATTTGAGAAAGGGGATGTGGTGATTGATGGGCGACGTTTTCGCTTTAGCATTGAAGTGAAAGATAAAGCAAAACACATGGAAATCGCTAAATCGAGCAATATATTTATATTGTATTTAGAAGTCTCCCCACCTTCTAGCGACAAGTTTACCGTTGCGGTTCCAGTGACTTCTGGTGCGAAAGGAAACTTAATTGAAGGGAAGAGAGCTATTTTTATTAATACCAAGGGCGATCAGTTTGATGCCATTGTGACGGGGATTATTGAAAATCCAATTAGTTTGCGAGAAGGTTTATCTTATCCGTTTAAAAGAGTGGGTAGTCTCTTTTCATCAAAACTAGATACGCTAAATAAAGATGGCGATAAGCAGTTAACACAATCGACTACGAATGCGTTGGATCGTAAAGCGAGTGTCGAAAAGCCAAAAGGAAATGGTCTGTCTGCAGGGGCAATGTTAATGGGCGGCGGTGTGGCTTTTGCTGCAGTGGGTTCCACTGTGACTTATATTGCAAGTACTTTTGCTTCAATCTCAACATCTAGTTTAGTATGTGGATTTTTGGTTGTGCTGTTAATTATTTTAGCGCCGGCATTTATCATTACTTGGATCAAACTTAGAAAAAGGGATTTAAGCCCTATATTAGAAGGATCTGAATGGGCAATTAATGCAAAAATGGGGCTAACACATCGGCTTGGAAAACTTTTTTCACCTAAGCCACATTTGCCTAAGGGCACAAAGTTTAAAAGAGTAAAGCACATAAAATAATTAATAATAGTGAGTTTTTAAAATGCGAGAAATTCAAACGGACCTTTTGGTCATTGGCGGTGGTATCAATGGTACAGGCATTGCGGTTGATGCAGTAGGTCGAGGCTTAAACGTTGTTTTATGTGAAGCCGATGACTTGGCATCAGCCACCTCATCGGCAAGTAGTAAGCTTGTGCATGGCGGTTTACGCTATCTTGAGCAGTATGAATTTAAACTGGTGAGAGAGGCGCTTCGAGAAAGAGAAGTTCTGATGAATAAAGCACCGCACATCATTCAGCCTTTAACTTTTGTATTACCGCATGATAAGCATTTACGCCCTACTTGGATGATTCGAGCGGGGATGTTTTTATATGACTTTTTGGCAGGAAGAATGCAACTAAAGAGGTCAAAGAAAATTTCTTTAGTCAACACAGCAGAAGGAAGCCCGCTTAAGGATAAATATAGAGTTGGGTTTAGTTATTCAGACTGTCGCATAGATGATGCGAGAATGGTGGTTTTAAACGCATTGCAAGCCAAAGAACTGGATGCTGAGGTGCTTACTTATACAAAATGTATTTCAGCACATAGAGAGGGGTTAGTTTGGAAAGCCATCTTAAAAACCAAAGCTGGTGAAGAGATTCATGTTAAAGCTGAAGCAATTGTCAATGCAGCAGGCCCTTGGGTTGCTGATTTGATCCATGATGTGCTTGAAACAGACTCCAAGAGTAAAGTCCGTTTAATTAAGGGCAGTCATATTGTGGTACCGAAACTATATGAGGGGGCGCATGCTTATATTTTGCAAAATAAAGATAACCGTATTGTATTTGCGATCCCTTATGGATTTACAGGGGCAGAGCAAAATGAGTTTACCTTAATTGGTACGACTGATGTGAACTACGAAGGCGATGCGTCACAGGTTGATATTTCTCAAGAGGAACGCGTTTACCTATGTGACCTCATTAATGAGTATTTTGATAAGCCTGTGAAGGTGGAAGATATTGTCTGGGATTATGCGGGTGTGCGTCCATTGTATGATGACGATTCAGATGATCCATCTAAAAATACGCGTGAATATCATTTTGAAAAAGAAGATAAAGAAGGCAAAGCGGCTTTGCTCTCTATTTTTGGTGGGAAGATCACAACTTTTAGAACCTTGTCTGAAAAAGCCATGGTGGAAGTGAGTAAACATTTTAGTGGTTTAACTGGGCCTTGGACTGAGAAAAGCAAAACACCTGGTGGTGAGGCTGGAAGCCAGGCTGAGATTATTTCTATTATCGAAGCAACCCACCCTTGGTTAGATAAAAAGTTGGCTTTTAGACTTGCAACAACTTATGGTCTTAGAACCAACAACATGTTAGAAGGGTCTGCCTCTATGTATGATCTTGGCCAGCATTTTGGATATAATCTTTACCAAAAAGAAGTGGAATACTTGATAGAAAATGAATGGGCAACAGATGTTGAAAGCATCATCTGGCGGCGTACAAAGCTTGGGCTCTGGTTGAAAGATGATGAGAAGTTGAAGTTGGCCGATTGGTTGGACGATAAAAAATATATAGCGCCTGTTAAATAGATGATAAATATGTTTATCGTCTGGAGTTAAGATGATAGGATTTCTTAAATCAAACTTCACGCTTATCATCAAAAGCAATAATATGCGTGCGCCCTGTAAAGTTGAACCCTTCCTGTAAACACATATCCATAACCTTTGGATACAGGGCAATGAGTTGTTCCCGAGTTTGGCCTGCTGGCATCACATATACTTTATGGTTGGGGATTTTATGCTGAAAAAGAAATTTTTTAATTTCACTTAACGTCTTTTCTGAGCCATCCCATACTGGCTTGATTTGGTAATCAAGATGATAAGCGAGCATTTTAGAGATAGCATCATGGTTAAGACGGTATTTATGATGTTGTTGGATAAATTTATCATCTACGACTTTTTCAAGTGGCGTTTTAATTCCTAATTTGGGTGTTGAGTTTGAAAATTTAGGGCTTAGGCTGATAAAATCTAAGGGATAATCGGTTTCAATAAAATGGGAGCCTTCCGTTTCCAGCGTCACAAATATTTTGTGTTGATGTGCAAAATGAGAAAGCTCATTGAGTATGGCAGGGTGCATGGTGGGTGAGCCACCGGTAACCATTATTTCTTTAATATGAGGGTATTGTTCCGTTAATCTCACAAAGTCATTAAAAGTATATTTTCCCTTATCTGCATGAATACTGGAATACCACGTGTCGCACCAGCCACCTGCACCAAAATGGCAGCGATGTGTGCAACCGGTGGTTCTGAGTGCAAAAATGGGTCGCCCTTCAAATTGCCCTTCTCCTTGTAGGCAGGGGTACATCTCGATAATGGGTAAGATTTTGTCGAGGTTTTTAATTCTAGGGTTATTCTGTATTAACGGCATTTAAATCTCGCAGGAAGCGCAGTTTTTATTATGTTCAAAGACATCAACACGATTGAGTTGTACGCGGTCTTTTGAAAAGTTGGAGACAAGCGCCCCTACTTTTTTTAGGACAAACTCTGCCATTTTTTCGCAACTTTGTTGAGGGACAATGCGTAATTGAATAATGCCTTTTGCATCTAAGGTTTCAAATTCATCAAAATGTGGGTCATCTTCGGCAATAATAACGGTATGATCAAACATATAGGAAAACCATTCTTTGGCAGTCATGCCATCTATTTGATAATCAGGATTTTTTAGCCAACCAAAATCCCAAACCCAATTATAGGTATCCAAGTCTTCAGTTTGAAAATGGAGCTTAAAAGTAATAGCATAACCATGCAAAAAATGACAATGACTGTGTGTTGCTTGCCATTGCCTAAAGCAAATGGAGAAACCATCTAATACTTTCTCAACCCGATATAGCATTTTTTAATGTTCTTTATAAAGAAATTTTCTTAGAATATAGGACATCATCCATCATTGCGCAACTTCTTTGGAGTTTATAATGAGCATTATCGAAAAACTTGCCGAAAAACATCTTGGACAGAAGAATCAATATTTTGATCAATATGACCCATCATTCCTGGTGAAGATCCCTCGCTGTTACAACCGAGAGACTTATGGTATTAATGATAAAGCATTGCCATTTGTGGGTACAGATGTCTGGCATGCTTATGAAGTTTCCGCTATTACAGAAAAAGGATTGCCCGTGAATGGTGTGCTTAAGATTATTGTGCCTGCCAATACAGAGTGCTTGGTGGAGTCTAAAAGCTTTAAGCTTTATTTAAATTCATTTAATATGACAAAATTAGGAAGCACTGAAAAAGAATGTATCTTACAAGTACAGCAAACCGTTTCTGCAGATCTTTCAAATCTTCTGAATGCCAATATTCAATGTTTATTTTACAAATCAGAGAAACAAATTGTTGAATTGCAACTTCAATATCCAGATCTATCAGAATTAACGAACTTAGATGAGATAGATTTCAGCCTACTTGAGTCGGATGAACGTTTATTAAAAATTAGTGAAAGCAATCAAGAAGCAAAAACGATTAAATTTAAAACAGATCTTCTTCGCAGTAATTGCCGAGTCACAAATCAACCAGATTGGGGGGATGTTTTGATTTATATGGAGACAAATAAGCAGCCTGACTACGCCTCAGTTGCGCGATATGTTGTCAGCCATAGGAGGTTAAATCATTTTCACGAAGAAGTGGCAGAGATGATTTACACACATTTTAGTGAGGTCTATCAACCCAGAGCACTGATGATAACATGCTTATATACTAGACGGGGCGGTATTGATATTAATCCTATTCGTGCATCCTCAAGTGCGTTATTGCCAAAAAGTTTTACTTCATTAAATATCATTAATAAACGGACAATTCGTCAATAAATTTATTCTATCGGAGGTTATAACGTGAAAAATGTGGTGATTGCTTTGTCGGGTGGGATGGATTCATCTTCCTTGTTAATTCGGCTTCTTGCTGAAAACTATCAGATTACGGCTTTGGCTTTTGATTATGGGCAAAAGCATAAGATTGAATTGGAAAGAGCAGAATCCTTATGTGTTTTCCTAAAAGGAAAAGGGTACCCTGTCACTTTTCAGGTTATTGAATTGAAGGGATTATCTCAGTTGTTAAACTCAACACTGGTTGAAGGCGGCGATGAGATTCCAGAAGGGCATTATGAAGAAGAAACGATGAAGGATACCTTTGTCCCCAATCGTAATAAGATCTTTAGCTCCTTGATTCAGGCAGTGGCGTTATCTATTGCCATGAAAACAGATAGCATAGTGCAGGTTGCCATGGGTATTCATTCAGGAGATCATGCTATCTATCCTGATTGTCGCCAGTCATTTCGAGACCTAGACTATCAAGCTTTTGCAGAAGGAAATTGGGAGTCGGATAAAGTCGCATATTATACGCCCTATCTTGATTTTGATAAAAGCCAAGTGCTATCGGATGGGTTGGCAGCGTGTCAGCAATTAGGGCTTGATTATCAAGATGTTTATAGCCGAACAAATACATCTTATAAACCCATACTAATAAAGGATCATTGGTATAGTGACTTTAAATCTTCTTCTTCTATTGAGCGAATTGAAGCTTTTATGACGCTAGGGCTTCAAGATGCAGTGGCATACGCTGATGAAAATGGTGTGCAAACTTGGGAAACGGTTTGTACGCACACAAAGAATGTCATTGAGGCTTATACTTCTTCTGATTTTTCCTCTTCAACCTCAAGTCGGTCGAAGTAAAATAACCGTCTAACTTTGTAGGCTTGATGCCATGCAAAAATCATACTGATAAAACCAACTAATGATAAAATCCCGGCAATCGTTGTGAGGGTTTGGTTGTAAGGAACCCATCCACGCATGATGGACTGCATGACCCCTGTGCTAATAAGGGAAGTAATGCCGTAAATGCTCATCCATGTTTTTAATCGGTAAGACGTATGTAGGATAAGAGGGTCCTCATGAGGGGTTTTTTCAATTGCTTTTGGGAGTAATGCAAACCCAAGCCAAAACAAGAGCAAAATCGTTATCCATGGTAAGAGAATATTAGCTAAGAAAAGTGAAGAATAAATACCAAACTTCATAGCAAGCGTAATTAAAAACGAAAGGATAGATACTCCGAAGAATCCCCAGATAACGCTATAAAGTTTTTTACGTAAAGGCGTCTCTAATGTTCGGATAAGGCGAGTATAGGAAATGCTCATCCAGAAGATAATTAAAAGAGGGAGGGCGACCGAGATGGCCGTGATGATAGTTTTGTCCATGATTATGGTATAATGAAATTTAATTTACGACATCATACCATGCTTAACGCTATTTTGTGGTAAGGGGGATGACTTTTTTGGTGCTCGAGTTGCTAGATGCTTTTCCAGCATGAAAAACAATTGCTTTAAAGCTTTTGGCGGTATTAGTGTTCGTTACTGTATAGGTATTACCTTTAGGGAAATAAAGCAAATCACCTTTGTTGAAAGACTTGGAGGCGCTTAAGCCATCTTTATTAGAGACATAAGTGACTTTCGCTGAACCTTGGAGGACTAAAGCGTCCATATCATAAGGCGTGTCTGCATATACTTTTGTATTATTTGTTCCTTTTCCTGCCTTTTGAATGTTAATAAGGTATACATCAGAATCGCGCCCAGAAACAAGGTGTTTGTCATCACTATCCCCATCAAAGTCTTTATGGAGCATTGTTGAATTGTAGACTTGAGGTTCTGTTTGTTGCGCCATGAGTATGCGGGTAGACTCGGCAATGCCTGCATTTACCTGAATGGTGAAAAGACTGGTTGCCAATATGGCTGCTAATGTGAGTTTTTTATTCATGGTGAGGTTCCCTTTTATGATGTTGAAATAAATAATAATAATCTAGGTATAGCATTAGATTTTGATCTCGCTGCGAGACAGGGAGAGGCGAAGCCGAGGTCGAGTAGTCCTCAGAAGGGCTGCCTTTCGGCTCCATTGAGAGATTGTGCGTAGCGCTTCGACCTTTGGAAGCTGGAAGGTATTTCCCAGCCCGTAGAGCCATATACGCAGTACTGGCTTTCAAAAACGAGACTGTAGGCTTGTTTTTTGGAAGATCGGTACGGAGGTGGGCGTCTGAGGCAAAACCATCTGCGAGGGTAGTGATTCGATTTTGGCAGGAGCCAAAATCTTCTATGAACGACCGAGCAACACGCTTGCAAACATTGTGCATATATTATACGTAGTACGGTGTTAATAATTTGTAGGATCAAATAGATGTCAAAAACATTAGATGAAAATATGCCGCTGCGAGACAGAGAGGCGGAACGCCGAGTCGAGTAGTCCTCAGAAGGGCTGCCTTTCGGCTCCATTGAGAGATTGTGCGTAGCGCTTCGACCTTTGGAGGCTGGAAGGTATTTCCCAGCCCGTAGAGCTATATACGCAGTACTGGCTTTCAAAAACGAGACTGTAGGCTTGTTTTTTGGAAGATCGGTACGGAGGTGGGCGTCTGAGGCAAAACCATCTGTGAGGGTAGTGATTCGATTTTGGCAGGAGCCAAAATCTTCTATGAACGACCGAGCAACACGCGAAATATTGATTCTCCAATCTATGATATTGGCTATGGTGAGGATGAAACGAAAAGAGAGTGGTTGGCGTATTTTCAAAATTTAAATTCATAGCCCGAGAAGTGAGGAGCTGAAAGAGTAATGACGCTCAGGCGTGATCACAGCATCAAGTGATAAATCCCAAGGTTCATGCGGGCAACTTTCTACTTTTTGACATTCATAGCTTAAACCAATAAACGCGGCTGTTTTATGCTTTTTGATGTGTTGAAAAGTATTGTCATAAAAACCACCACCCATGCCAAGGCGATTACCGTGTTCATCAAATCCAACTAAAGGAAGTAGTACTAAGTCCAGCTCCCAAGGTGCCAGAATGTTTTCTCGGTTAAAAATAGGCTCGAGCATGTTGTATTTATTTAGGCAAGTTTCTGTGTCTGCGTTGCACTTTTGAAACCACATGGTGCGTTTGAGGTGGGGATGTAAAATGGGGGTATACACGCTATGACCTTTCGTTAACAAGTATCCGATAAGGGGATAGGTTGAGATTTCTTCTGGGGTTGAAAGGTACAGTGCAATGTTTTTGGGAGATGTTAATGGTAAGGTATTAAATTGTGTGATCAAATTTTCAGACAAAATCTTTTTATTCTCTTCAGAAACACTCGCTCTGCGCTCTCTGAGTGCTGCTCTTAGGGTCGATTTTGAATAGTGGGGTTCTGGCATATAAAGAATTAGAGCTACCCGTAATTACCGCTGCCCTCAGGGCTCTTGAACCCTCAAGACCCAAGTGGGTGTTTTCTCTGGTTCTTCGGGCTTCTCGTAAACGAGCCTGCACACCCAAACTAGGTCTAACTCCCGATATTATGTGTATCGGCTCAAGGCTGATGGACTGGCCTGTAACACAGGTAGCAAAACTATCTTGTTGCTGAAATGATAGGGCATTTGTGGGTGTAAAATCAAGGCTATTTACTTAAAAGGTGAGTTTTTTATTTTGTATTTAAACCAGCAGTGCTAGGATAGCGTTAATATAAATATAGTATGGTAAATGGTTATGTCAGGAATTACACAACCATCATTTAATGATGTCGCAGTGGCGTTGCGAAATGTGAAAGCATTAACAGAGCCTGCAGAAGCGCACGGGCTTTTATGTGCTTTATTTAGTGCAGGTGCGGATGTAAGGCTACATGCATGGGTTGATTCCATGCTAACAAGCTTTATTGAAGAGGGGGACATTAAGGCTAAAGAATCGTTAGACGTTTTAGAAGCGTTATACCGATCTACGAAAGAACAATATAACTCAGGTTATTTTGACTTAGAGTTATTATTGCCTAGTGAGGAGGAGCCTTTTTATTCGCGAATTGGCGCTTTGGCAATGTGGTGTCAGAGCTTTCTTTCAGGACTTGGCTTAACAGGAATTGATTTGAAAAAATACGATAGTGGCGATATTGGTGAAGCAATTCAAGATTTATCCAAGATGGCTCGGTTGCAGTATGACTGTGAGGAAGAGGGCAATGAGGATGATGAAAAAGCCTACTTTGAATTAATCGAGTATACAAAAGTAGCGGCACTATTATTACATAGTGAGTTTTCAATTAAGGGGCAATCAGAGGAGTCATAATGTCTTCACAAGTTTCGGCATCAATTTCTCAGCGAAAGTGCCACGGCGGCAAATATGATTATGACACCGCAATTGTTGGTGGCGGGCTTGTCGGTCAGTTACTAGCGTTGATTCTCGCTGAGCAGGGTTATCAAGTTGCATTGATCGAGCAACAAAAAATTCAAAAAACCTATACAGATAGCTTTGATAATAGATCTATTGCTTTATCTTATCCTGCCGTTTGTATGTTCCATAAGCTTGGAGTATGGGATCAACTTTCACCTTATGCGACACCAATTGAGCGTATTCATGTATCGGATAAAGGACATTTTCATCAAGTTAATTTGAATCGGGAAGATGAGCATACGCCATTTTTAGGCGCAGTGGTGGAAATGCCGCATTTGTTGACTGTGTTGTCTGCATCCTTAAGGTTAAAAAAAAATATAGCTGTAATTGCCCCCGCTAAAATTACGGGTTTAATTAACTATGAGCAGGGCATAAAAAGTTTAAAATTAGAAATAAACCAAGTAAAAAGCACACTTTCGGCAAAGTTAATCGTGGCTTGTGATGGTGCGCAGTCCCAAATTCGCGACTGGTTAGGCATTTTCACAAAAAACATTGATTATAAGCAATCTGCCTTAACCTTTAATGTTGAATTAAAGCGTGGGCATAATAATATTGCCTATGAACGCTTTATTGGTGATGGCGTGATGGCGATGTTGCCGATAACACAAAGCAGAAGTGCCTGTGTGTGGACAATGTCACCCTTGGAAATTGAGACATGTTTAAAAATGGATGATTCGACATTTTTGAAATTAGCGCAGTCTACATTTGGCTACCGGTTAGGGTGTTTTACCAAAGTGGGTTGTAGAGGTCGTTTCCCTTTGCATCTTGTTTATGCGAATAAGTTATATCAAGGGAATGTATTGTTATTCGGTAATGCGGCACATTTTCTGCATCCGGTCTCGGGGCAGGGATTTAACCTAAGCTTCAGAGATATTGGAGCGCTTTATGATTTACTGTTTGAGTTCGGGATACATGAAGATAATAAGGCTTTGTTTGAAAGTTTTGAAAAATTACGCATAAAAGATCACAAGCGCACGATCAGTGTAACTAATGGGCTAATCAAAAGTTTCCTATCTCAAAATAGAGTAATCAAATGTGGACGTGGTTTGGGTATGGGGATTTTAGAGCGAGGTGAGCTTGGGAAAAAATTAGCTAACCAACTTATGATGGGGCGCCTTGATCCTATGTCTAGTTTAACCAAAGAAAAGGTAATGGAATGAGCCATGTAGAAGTGCAAGATAATCAATACGATGCCCTCATTATTGGTGGTGGTATGATTGGGTTGTCCACTGTAAAAGGGCTTTCAGATAAAGGATTAAATGTTGCGGTGATTGAGCTCCAGGCGCCAGCATTAGAATGGGACGAAGCTTCTATTTCTTTAAGGGTGAGCGCTATAAATCGAGCATCTGAAATCTTGTTAAGAAAGTTGGGTGTTTGGAAAGCTATTTTTAACATGCGAAAACATATCTCCCCCTACCATGAAATGCATGTTTGGGACGAATTAGGTGGTGGAAGTGTTACTTTGCAGGCACAGCAAGCAGGCGAAACTGAGCTAGGTTACATTATTGAAAACAGGGTGATTGTCCGCGCGTTATGGAAGGCTCTTGAAAATAATCATGTGCCTTTTTATTTAGGTGATGCTATTCAGGAAATACAGGGGACTGCAGGAAATTGGCAAGTTGTTTTGGCATCTGGTAAGGTGATTGCCACTAAATTATTAATTGGTGCTGATGGCGCAAATTCCTGGGTGAGAAATCAGTTTGCCTTTGAAACAGATGTTCAACCTTATAAGCACAGTGCGATTGTTGCCACGGTTAGGACTGAAAAAGAGCATAATAGCACGGCTTGGCAGCGATTTCTGACGACAGGGCCCTTGGCTTTTTTGCCAATGGAGGATAAAAATCTTTGTTCCATTGTTTGGTCAGCCGAAACTGAGCGAGCCAAAAACCTAATGTTGTTGGATGATGAAAGTTTCAATCATGAAATGAATGTGGCTTTTGATTTAAAACTTGGTGAATGCACGGTGGAAAGCAAACGCGTGTCATTTCCTTTGATTCAAAGACACGCAAAGGTTTATTGCCAGAAAGGCGTTGTGTTGGTTGGGGATGCTGCACACACAATCCACCCGCTTGCAGGGCAAGGTGTTAACTTAGGGTTCCAAGATGCTATTGCATTAGTGGATGTGCTTTCGGAAGCATACTTTTTAGGACGTAGTATTTCACACTTCAGCACACTTGAAAAATACCAACGCCAACGCAAAGGTCAGAATCAATTCATGATTTTTGCCATGATGGGCTTTAAAAGTTTATTTGGCTTTGAATTTCAGCCGATAGCTGATATAAGATCTTTTGGATTAAATGTTGCAGATAAATTGCCTCTTGCAAAGCGCGTGATGATAAAGCAAGCGATGGGCATTTTATAGCACAACAAATATGTTTGGACATGATAAAAAAATGAAATCTTCTGATTTTGATTACGAATTACCTGAGTCTTTAATTGCACGTTACCCATTGGATCACCGTGATGATAGCCGTTTGCTTGTGTTGGATCGTCAAACAGGTAAAACAACAGATAAAGGTTTTAAGGATATTGTTGACTATATTGAGGAAGGAGATCTCCTCGTTTTTAATGATAGCCGTGTCATGGCAGCGAGGATTTTTGGTCACAAGACCTCAGGTGGCAGGGTGGAGCTATTGATTGAGAAGGTTTTATCGCCCACTGAAATAAAAGCGCACATGAAATCCAGTAAGTCCCCTAAAATTGGCGCAAGCATTGTTATTGCAGGGCATCATTTTGAAATACTAGCTCAAAATGGCACAGTGTATGATTTTAAACTCTTGAGTGGCAATATTTGGGATATTATGGCAGAAGATGGTCATATCCCTTTGCCGCCCTACATGAAACGAGATGATGAACTTTCGGATAGGGAGCGATACCAAACTGTTTATAGTAAAATGCTTGGTTCCGTTGCTGCACCGACGGCGGGTTTGCATTTTACAGAAGCGTTGATGGGCGAAGTTCAAAAAATAACAGGCGTTGATGTGGAGTTTGTCACACTGCATGTGGGTTCTGGCACCTTTCAGCCCGTTCGAGTTGAGGATGTTGCGACACATCAGATGCATAGTGAGTATATTGAAGTCAGTGAATCATTGTGTGATAAGATCAAAGAGACAAAGGCAAAAGGCGGGCGTGTCATTGCGGTAGGAACGACGACGGTACGCTCTTTAGAGACTGCCGCTATATCGGGTGAGCTGAAGCCATTTACGGGTGAAAGTGATATCTTTTTATACCCAGGTAAAAACTTTAATGTGATTGATGCGATGATTACTAATTTTCATTTGCCACGTTCGACATTGATTATGTTGGTCAGTGCTTTTTCCTCGAAGAAGAATATATTACAGGCTTATGACCATGCTGTGGCTAATCAGTATCGCTTCTTCAGCTATGGTGATGCTATGATGATCGTATAAAGATTATGATTGTACTTTATCATGAACAAAAAGATTCTCTTTGGACTAATCTTAAGTATCCCAATACAACTCAATGCTTTGGAGCCAGTGCCAGCACCTAAAGTTTTACTGTCTGGTGGTGATACTTCTATGTCGCTAGGACAACAACTTAATCAAACATTACCAAAAGCCGTTGTGCAGGCACCTGCCTTCGCACCTGTTACGGCAGCGATTCAAACGAATGATTTTCAGCCAGAAATAACTGCTTTAAATGACGATATTGAAGCATTTGTTAAAAAGATGACGCCTGAAGCATCAAAGCTTAACACGGCAGATTTAAGCTCAATTTATTTGACTTACAAAAATACACAGCAGGTGAATATTCTTCTAAAGGAACAAAATAAAGTGCTCGGCAAATTAAATCAAATTAATAGCAATATTAAGGTGATGATTGAACAAAATAATATGTTGTTAAAGTTTATGATGGAACAAGAGCAGCGTAGGAAAATGTCTGCGGCATCTAGTGATAGTTTAATGAGGTAATATTTAGTTTCTGTTAGTCTATACTGAATCGTAATGAGAAAATGGTGGGCCGTGGGCGATTTGAACGCCCGACCAATTGGTTAAAAGCCAACTGCTCTACCAGCTGAGCTAACGGCCCGGTAATGAGGAGTGATTCTACATTGATTACCCAAGATTGCAAGAGGAAAAATGATAAAAAATAACTTTATTAAAAACCTTATAAAAACAACTCGAGGCTATACTCTTATAGAGCTAATGGTTGTGCTTGGGGTTGTTGGAATCTTGGTAATTGCGGCAACAGGTGGGTTTTATTCTTTTGTGGGATCAAAAGAGCGCAGACAGAATTGATAAAGTTAAAATCAGTTCTTGAATTTGCAAAAAATAAAGCTGTATCTAGCGATGAACCTGTAACAGTATGTCCTTCGACGAATGAAAACAGTTGTAATAGCACTAATTGGAATAATGAGATTATTGTATTTGTTGACCGCAACAGAGATGAGAAATTATCTAAAAATGATCGCTACTTACGACTATCCCACCCTTAAGTGGTAATAAGAAATTGGTATGGAATGCTTTCCCTACATCTCAATACATTCAGTTTTTGCCAGATGGATTGATGAATGGTTTTAATGGTACCTTTGTCTTTTGCGTGGGATCTGGTGAGAATATGGTTGCACAAGGGTTAATTGTCATGCAAACAGGTAGAATGCGCTTTACTGAGGGGAATGGGAAAGTGCATATTGGCGCTAATGGTAAGCTATTAGAGTGTTGAGTTCCTGCTTAATTCAAGTTAGAATTGCATCTTTAGATATTGATTAATTTTTTAGGTGGCTTTAGCGACCTTTTTTGTTTTTAGGAGAAATGAAATATGCAAAGAATACCCATGACTGTTAAAGGAGCAGCTAAGTTAAAAGAAGAACTTGAGCACCTAAAATCCATTGCACGTCCTCGTATTATTGCGTCAATTGCCACGGCTCGTGAGCATGGCGATTTAAAGGAAAATGCAGAGTATCATGCGGCTCGTGAAGAGCAGGCGTTTGTTGAAGGGCGTATTCAAGAGATTGAGTTCAAAGTCTCAAATAGCCAAGTGATTGATATTAGTAAAATAACCAATCATGGCAAAGTTATTTTTGGTGCGACAGTGCATTTATTAAATATTGATACTGATGAAGCTTCTTTTTATCAAATCGTTGGTGAAGATGAGGCAGATGTTAAAGCGCGTAAAATTTCTGTGGGTTCTCCGATTGCTCGCGCGTTAATTGGGAAAGAATCTGGTGATGATGTGACGGTGAGAACGCCTGCGGGCAACGTGGATTATGAAATCTCAGAGATCGAGTATATTTAAGTCAAATAACTTTTCAGAGAGAGTTGCCACTTATTGGTGCAATCTGTACAATACCGACATCAAAATTTAAACCATCTAAGCTATGACCAAAATCACCCCTAATTTCATTAAAGAAGTTCATGCTGAGTCGGATATTCTTATCAGCGAAAGCGAATTAGCAAAGGCATTTGATGCGATTGGCGATAAATTAAATAAGGATTTGTCTAATAGAAACCCTATTTTTGTTTGCTGTATGAATGGCGGATTGATGACGACTTCTGAAGTGGTGAAGCGTTTAGTGATGCCTTTACAAATTGATTATGTACATGCTTCAAGATATAAGCATGATTATGCGGGTGGCAAGTTAAATTGGATCAAAGCACCCAATCTTGACTTTAAAGGTAGAGCCGTTGTGCTGGTGGATGATATTTTAGATGGCGGCATTACGCTGGCTGAAATTAAAAAGTTTTATCTGGCCGGTGGCGCGGCTGAAGTTTTAACGGTTGTGATGCTGGATAAGATTACAGATCGAGAGCATGAAGGTTTACATGTGGCAGATTATGTCGGTTTACGTGTAGAAGATCGCTATGTTTATGGTTTTGGGCTAGACTATCACGGTTATTTAAGAAATGTGCCGGCGATTTATGCAGTTGCTGAACATCATATGATATAAGGCAGAATATGATTATTGATTCCCATTGCCATTTAAATCACCTCAAACTTGAGGGTATTGAAGGCGGACTTGATGCGGTTATCCAAAATGCAAAAATAGCTGGGGTTGATAAAATTATTTCTATCTGTGTTGAGCTTGAGGAAATTGAAACGCTTCGTGGTTTTTCAAATCGTTATGAAAATGTTTTTCACAGTGTCGGTGTGCACCCAAGTGAGTGGGGTGGTGAACAACCCGATGTGGCGCGTCTTGTTGAGTTATCAAGCAATGCCAAGTGTGTTGCCATTGGCGAAACGGGGTTGGATTATCATTATAATGATGTCTTAACCATACCCGCTCAAACTGAAAAATTTGCCAATCACATACAAGCATCCATTCAAACACAGAAACCTTTGATTATTCATACTCGTGCAGCAAAACAAAACACATTGGAATTGATGAAGTCTGAAAGTGCAGATAATACTTGTGGTGTAATGCATTGTTTCACAGAAGATTGGGACATGGCAAAACAGTCATTGGACATGGGGTTTTATATCTCGTTTTCAGGAATTATCACTTTTAAGAATGCAGATGATTTACGAGAGGTGGCAAAAAAAATGCCCTTAGATCGTATTTTAATTGAAACGGATGCACCATATTTGACACCCGCACCTTTTAGAGGGAAGCCAAATTATCCTGAGTATGTTCGTTTTGTTGCGGCA
>CAUZSH010000013.1:0-32451 GCA_963582935.1 Gammaproteobacteria bacterium | reverse complement strand
AGTACCATGACGGATTCAAGGTTGCACTATGTTTAATCAATACGCCATACTTCCAACACACTGCTTGGAGGAAAAATCAAGCTATTACCACCCAGAAAATATTTCTGATATTGTGCATCTAGATTCTTCAGCATTACTTGTCTTTACAGATTTTCACATCCGTCCACCTGAAAAAACGTCTCGTCATATTCTTGCCTCAGCTGCACTTGAAAAAATGAAATTCGCGAACATAAAGGGACTTATCGTTATCGATGACAATGATCACATACAGGGTGTTGTTTCAAGTATTGATATTCTTGGGGTAAAAAAAACCACGGCTGCACAAAACAATTCTGTCAGCCCCGCTGAAGTCACTGTTGGGATGCTAATGACAAAAACATCAAAACTAGTCGTCTTTGATTTCAAAGACCTCAGTAATGCTCGTGTTGGGCATATTGCACGCCTTCTACATGAAAATAGCCTTCAACACCTACTTGTATTTGAAGAGAATGCAGGCAAAGAACAAATATTAAGAGGAATCTTTTCTAGTAGTCGCTTATCTCGCCAACTAGATATGGAAATTGGTCGTGATATGGGTTCTCATAGTGTTGCTGAAATGAGCCAGAGACTGTAAACCAATCACAACCACTGGGGCAACCTAAAGCGCTCTTTTGTCTGTTTGCTTTTTTTCAAGAAAGCGTTTGACAAACATTAGCACTCTCTTTAGAATTCACCTCAGTTAAATGGTTTCCTTCCCCGATAGCTCAGCTGGTAGAGCAAATGACTGTTAATCATTGGGTCGGCGGTTCGAGCCCGTCTCGGGGAGCCATGATTTAAAAAGGTTTGAAAATTTTCTCAGGCCTTTTTTATTTCTGGACTTGATGTTTCCCCCTTTATCTCTCCTCTTTAAAAATGATACAGTGTCTTTATTAAAGACACTCAGCGACCCCATCATGAGCGCAGCTATAAAAAAATATGATTCTTTTACTCGAACTCTCCATTGGTTAATTGCCTTAATAATCTTCACCATGATCGGCCTTGGTATCAGTTTTGGCTATGTACAAGGCACTACTTTTTCCACCCTGATGTTCATTCATAAATCCCTCGGCATGACGGTACTTTTTTTAATGCTAATTCGTTTTTTTTGGCGACTCACCTTTATGCGCGTACCACCCCATGGTCCACATTTTAGCCCCACAAATATTAAAATTGCGCACATTGCACACACTCTTCTTTATCTATGCTTATTTATTCAGCCTGTTACAGGCTGGCTCGGCTCTTCGCTCTTAGGCTACCCTGTTCCTTTTTGGGGCATTAACCTTGCATTACCGCTCAGCCTACAGCCAGAAGTTGCTACTTGGATGCTTGATGTACATGGTGTCACAGTTTGGGTCTTATCAGGGTTAATCTTATTGCACATTCTAGGCGTGATTATTCACACCTGTAAAAAAGAAAAAATTATTCAACGTATGCTCTGATATACTTATTAATAAGAATACTCCCTAGAGCCAAATCAGCTATGATTAAAAAACAAGCTTTTAAAAGAGCGTACGACCTAATTATTTACTTATACTGTCTCGCATTTATTGGGTTTTTATTTTACATACTTGAACTCCCTGAAGCGCTACCCATTCTGCAAAAAAATGGCTTTTGGCTTATGTATGTCGTCCCTTTCTTTATGCTACTCTTAGTACTGATTCGCCGAGCTATTTTCAAACCTAAGACAATACCTGAAACAGAAGAAGAGACAACTGAGGCACCCAAACCTTAAACTATACATAAAGAATGCTTGAACCCCCTTCAAAAACACGATAACTTAGTTGCATATTTTTAATTGAGAGTGATCGTAATGCGCACAAGCCAAACCATTCTAGCCACTGAAAAAGAAGCCCCCCATGATGCTGAACTCATCAGCCATCAACTAATGTTACGAGCGGGCCTTATCCGCAGGCTTGCCTCTGGTATTTACACTTGGCTACCTACAGGTCTTCGGGTGCTCCGTAAAGTTGAGAACATCGTACGTGAAGAAATGAACAAATCTAACGCCAATGAAATACTGATGCCAAATATTATCCCTTCTGAACTTTGGCATGAAACAGAGCGCTGGGATAAATTTGGTCCCGAATTACTGAAATTATATGATCGCAATGGACGTGAGTTTTGCTTTGGACCGACACATGAAGAAGTCATTACAGATATTGCGCGCAAAGAAATCAAAAGCTATAAGCAATTACCTTTAAACGTTTACCAAATACAGACAAAATTTCGAGATGAAATTCGCCCTAGATTTGGTGTCATGCGCGCACGCGAGTTCATTATGAAAGATGCTTATTCTTTTCATAGCTCCAATGAATGTTTGGGTGAAACCTATCAAGTCATGTATCAAACTTATAGCAATATCCTTAATCGTATTGGTTTGAAGTATCGCGCGGTACAAGCAGATTCTGGTGCTATTGGTGGCAGTTTATCTCATGAATTTCAGGTGCTTGCTGAAGCAGGCGAGGATATTATTTGTTATTCAAACACTAGTGATTATGCGGCAAACATTGAATTAGCTACCTACCAATTTCCAGATAAAAGCACACGCTCAGAGCCAAAGAAGTCTCTTAAAGCCATCGACACGCCAGATCAAAAAACCATCATAGATCTATGCAACTTTTTAAACATACCTGCTGAAAAAACAGTGAAGACACTAATTATAAAAGACGCTAACCATAAACTATTCGCATTGGTTTTACGTGGTGATCATGACTTAAATGAGGTTAAAGTAGAAAAGGTCTCTCAAATTACAGCACCCTTTACCTTTGCCAGTGATACCGACATACAAGCGGCTTTCGTTGCACATGCGGGCAGCTTAGGTCCTGTTAACTCACCTATTCCTGTCATTGTGGATCATAGCGCTATCGTGATTAGTGATTTTGTCGCTGGCGCAAACGAAGATGACAAGCATCTCACTGGCGTAAACTGGGATAGAGATATTCAAGACTATAGCTCTGCAGACTTACGAAATGTCGTAGAGGGTGACATTAGCCCAGATGGTAAAGGAACTCTACTTTATGCCAAAGGCATTGAAGTAGGTCATATTTTCCAACTGGGTACAAATTATTCTGAAAAAATGAAAAGCACTATTTTGGATAAAAATGGGAAAGCCCAACCACTAATCATGGGATGCTATGGCTTTGGTGTTAGTCGTGTGATCGCCGCGGCCATTGAGCAATCTTATGATGAAAATGGCATTATTTGGCCAAAAGAAATTGCCCCTTATCAGGTGATTATCATTCCTATGAACATGCATAAATCTGTTGAAGTCAAAGAAGCCGCAGAAAAGCTGTATGCTGAACTGAAGCAAGCGAATGTCGAAGTATTGTTTGATGATCGTAATGAGCGTGCCGGCACCATGTTTGCGGATGCTGATCTTATTGGCATTCCACATCGAGTTGTCATTGGAAAAAAAGGCTTGGAGAAAGGAGTCGTTGAATATAAAGCTCGAACCTCTACTGAAAAGTCCGAAATCCTCCTCAATGATATCCTCACTTTTTTAACCCATAATTAAGCATTCATATTGCTTAATTATGACCTTATCTTCTACACTAATATTATTAAACCTTCGTTCAATTAAACTATAACGCCTTATACTTATGAAAAATATAAAACATCACAGCATGGCTGCAATCATCTGTTTTATTGGCGGGTTTTTTGTATTATTCCAATTTTTAGTACAAGGCTCTACCAGTTTAATGGTGCCCGAACTGATGCAGTCTCTTTGCATCAATTTAACGCAAGTTGGCTTTCTCTCTTCTGCCTTTTTCTACCCTTATATTTTGCTTCAAATCCCTTCTGGTGCGCTGGTTGATCGCTTTGGACCACGAAACGTGCTCCTTGGAGCTACCATCATACTTGCCCTTGGCACCTTTGCTTTTTCATTTTGTGATTGCTTTGCCTCCGCCAATACAACTCGCGCGCTAATGGGGGTTGCCAGTGCGCCAGGTGTGGCTTGCGCCATGTACCTTGCGGCTCGCTGGTACCCAAATAAATTCACCATTGTCGCTGGATTATTAGAAATGATGGGAATGATTGGTGGCGCTAGCGGGGATTACTTACTCTCATACCTAACACAGGGCTATGGATGGCGCACCACCATGATTGTCTGCAGTGTCATTGGTATCGGGCTCTTTATTGCCATCCTAATATTTGTTCGTAATGGTCCTAAAAACCAAATGGCTAAAGCGAAAGCAATACCCGATGAACCCAAAGAAAACAAAACTTGGGAAAACTTAAAATCTATCCTCGGTAATAAAGAAATCTGGAAAGTATGCCTATACGGTGGCCTTGTCTTTGCCATTATTAGCGCATTTGCTTCTCTGTGGGCAATTCCTTTTCTCTCTATCTTATATTCTGGTATTAGCAGTCATGACATATCAAAAGCAACCGCACTTATTTTTATTGGGGCAGCAGTGGGCGCTGGAATCAGTGGCTATTTAGCCAATAAATCTTCACCTAAAACCATCAAGATTATTTTCTCACTCATTGCAACAGCTTCCTTTGCCATGATTCTATATCTCCCTGTTTCCTTTGGTTTTATGCAAGCGTTATTTTTCCTTCTGGGCGTGTGCTCAGGCACTTATATTTTGCCATTTGGCAGCGTCGAAGCGCAAACTTCCGAAGAAGCAAAAGGTCTCGCAATGGGATTTACCAATATGATTATTATTGGCTTAGGTGGACCAATACTGCAACCAGTTATCGGCTGGATGATTAATGCCTACACTTCCCATAATTTAGAATGCGGTCTTCAAGCGACTTTAGCCGCCTATCAGTTTGCCTTTCTACCTATTTTGATCGGATTGGCGTTAGCTGTGGTGTTGAGTTTTTGTATGCGAACAAAATCCAAACCCGCCTAAGCAATTAACCCATTATGCAAGGTATACACTCGATCTAACTGTTGTGCCATTTTTTTATTGTGCGTCACTACCACAAAGCTCGTCTGAATCTTTGTGCTAAGATCGCACATTAATCCATAAACTTTATCGGCATTTTCTTCATCCAAATTTCCAGTGGGCTCATCTGCCAACACACACTTAGGGTTATTCACCAATGCCCGAGCAATGGCCACCCTTTGACGTTCACCCCCTGATAACTCAGAAGGCTTATGCTTAATACGATGAGATAAGCCTACCTGATCCAACATATCCGCCGCTTTTTCTTTCACTAGCTTCAATGGCAATTTCTGCATGAATAAAGGCATTGATACATTTTCTAATGCCGTAAACTCTGGTAATAGATGATGGAATTGATAAATAAACCCTAAATGCTGGTTTCTCATCGCCGCACGTTGATTTGCAGATAAATTATAAAAGGGTTTCCCAAGTAGCTGCACCTCACCAGAGCTAGGTTTATCCAAGCCACCCAGTAAGTGCAACAGCGTGCTTTTTCCAGAGCCTGAACTCCCTAATATCGCGACTTTTTCACCTGGGTGAATCTCTATGTCCACACCATGTAAAACGGATGTTTTTAGCTTTCCTTCTTGATAGGTTTTAGTCAGCATTTTTCCTGTAAGCACTGTACTATTAGATATTTGTATTTGATCACTCATAACGTAAAGCCTCCGCAGGTTGCACTCTTGAGGCTTTCCACGCAGGATATATGGTCGCCAAAATACTCAAAACAAGTGCCATTACAGCAACACGAATCACATCTGACATCTCAAGTGATGAGGGTAAAAAATCAATGTAGTAAACATTTGCATTTAAGAATTGCACATGGAAAACTTTTTGAATCCAGTTTACGATTTCAGTGGTATTTAAGGAAAGTGTCACGCCAAATACAACCCCTAAGAACGTGCCAATTACACCAATGGAAATCCCCTGCACCATAAAGATGCCCATAATTCGCCGAGAAGATGTGCCCAAGGTCCTCAAAATAGCGATATCAGACTGTTTATCCGTTACAATCATTACCAGTGAAGAAAGCATATTGAAAGCTGCCACGGCAATAATAAGTGCCAAGATTAAAAACATCATCGTTTTTTCCATCTGTAAGGCTTTGAAAAAATTACTATTTGACTGCGTCCAATCATAGGAGTTGTACATTGGGGGTAGCTCACTATTCAATGCCTGCGTGACTTTTGGAGCATTATATAAATTATTGAGTTTAAGCTGAATGGCGCTCACGTTATCCTCCATTTGTAATAGGGTGGCTTCGTCTTTAATATTCATCAGCGCATAGCCACTATCATACTGATAGCCCACACTGAAAATCCCCACCACTTTAAACTGCTTTAGTCGAGGAATCATCCCTGCAGGTGTTAAATTTGCTTGTGGCACAATCACCGTGACCTTATCTCCCATGCGTGCACCCATAGAGTTTGCCAGCGCCTTACCTAAAACGATTCCAAAACCTCCAGGTGTGAGATTTTCTAGCTTACCTTCAACCATTTTTTTCCCAATAGGGGAAATCTCGCCTTGCAGTTTAGGATCGACACCTAGAATAAAGCTAAAGTTATTACTCCCTTCATAACTCAGCATGGCTTGTCCCTGAATCACGGGGGCCATTCCGATCACATCTTTTTGTTTTTGAATAGCTGGTTTCAGTGATTCCCAATTACTTAAACGACCACCCCATTCTGTCACACTCACCTGTGGCACCATCACCAGAATCCGTGAGCGAATTTCTTTATCGAAGCCGTTCATCACAGACAAAACGGTAATTAACACCGCAACTCCTAATGCCACGCCAATAAAGGATACGGCAGAGATAAAAGAGATGAAATGGTTTCGTTTTCGCGCACGAAGATAGCGAAATCCAATAAAAAGTGAAAAAGGACGATACATTGAGTATTCCATGGTTTTTTAAAATCAACCTGATGAGTTTAGCAAAGCCATATCTTCATGACCATACAGAATTCAGCTCAAAACACCTATTTTATCTCATAGGCTCACATCATATGAAATATGCTCATTGAACATCAGCACCAAACCAGACATAATGTTCTACTATCTTTGCACCAAGTTTAAATCAAAATCCTATGCTCAGCTACCCTCATATAGATCCTATTGCCCTTAGTCTCGGTCCTCTTAAAATCCACTGGTACGGACTGATGTACCTTATCGGCTTTGCCGCTGCCTGGGGACTCGGTGTCTATCGCGCCAAAAAACCTTATTCTCCAATCTCACCCGACAAAGTCTCTGATGCCGTTTTCTACGCGGCGATGGGCGTTGTCATCGGCGGGCGAGTGGGTTATATGTTATTTTATAATTTTGGCACCTTAGTTCATGAACCTTGGGTCATCTTTCAAGTATGGGATGGAGGAATGTCTTTTCATGGAGGATTGATTGGTGTCGTCATTGCCACTTGGCTCTATTGTTGGAAAGTGAAAAGCAACCTCTTTGATGTTCTTGATTTCTTTGCGCCTATGGTTCCTATTGGATTAGGTTTTGGTCGTATTGGAAACTTTATCAACGATGAATTATGGGGGCGTGTCACAGACTCACATTTTGCGATGATTTTTCCAACAGGTGGTCCTTTGCCTCGTTACCCTTCACAACTTGTTGAGGCATTACTGGAAGGACTCGTACTATTTGCTGTGCTTTGGATCATCTCCATGAAGCCACGCCAACGCTATGTTATCTCGGCCAACTTTGCCTTGTTCTATGGTATTTTCCGCTTTATCTCGGAATTTTACCGACAGCCTGACCCACAAATGGGATATGTGTTGTTCGGATGGATGACACAGGGACAGCTTTTATCTATTCCATTAATTATTATTGGCGCATTCATGCTCCTATATGTTTCAACCAGAAAGTATAAAGTATATAATCCTAATGCAACGATCTTTCTTAAGGAAAAGTGCGACGCGTGAAGCAATATTTAGATTTTTTAAGACACATTCAAACTTATGGTGCAGAAAAAACAGACCGCACAGGCACGGGCACTAAAAGCATTTTTGGCTATCAAATGCGCTTTGATCTTAATGAGGGGTTTCCCTTAGTGACCACTAAAAAAATCCACCTAAAAAGTATGATTTATGAACTTCTTTGGTTTTTGAATGGTGATACCAATGCTTCTTATTTACAAGAAAATGGCGTTCGAATCTGGAACGATTGGGCATTAGAAGGTGGGGATCTAGGCCCTGTTTATGGAAAACAATGGCGCGCGTGGGAAACCCCAGATGGCCGCCATATTGATCAAATATCTGAGATCATTCAAACCATTAAAAGCAGACCTGATTCTAGGCGGATGCTCGTGTGCGCTTGGAATCCTGCGGTCTTACCTGATGAAAATATCTCTCCTCATGAAAATGTTAGAAATGGGAAAGCCGCTTTACCGCCTTGCCATACACTGTTTCAATTTTATGTGGCGGATAATAAACTCTCCTGTATGCTAACACAGCGTTCTGCTGATGCATTCCTTGGCGTTCCTTTTAATATTGCCTCCTATGCGTTGCTTACTTATATGGTGGCACAACAATGCGACCTCGGTGTTGGTGAATTCATTTGGTCTGGCGGTGATTGCCATATTTACAGCAACCATCAAGAACAAATCGCTGAACAACTCAGCCGTACACCATACAAGCTGCCTCATTTACGTATGGTCAAGAAACCTCAAGATATTTTTAGCTATCAATTTGAAGATTTTGACATCCAAGAATACCAGTATCACCCCCTCATTAAAGGGAAAGTCGCGGTTTAAAATACAATGCCCAAAATACGATTAAGGAATACCCCTATGACATTCTCAAAAAATAAAAATGACATCAAAGTTCTGCTCTTAGAAGGCGTGCACGAATCCGCATTACAAACCTTCCAGCGCTCAGGGTATACAAATGTTGAACAAGTAAGCTCAGCACTCACGGGTGACGCCTTAACTAAAAAGCTACAAACAGCCAATATTGTGGGTATTCGTTCAAGCACACAACTCACTGAAGCCGTTTTGAAGCAGTCAAAATCCCTTTTTGCTGTTGGCTGCTTCTGCATTGGTACCAATCAAGTCAATAAAGAAGCCGCGGCACTTTACGGAATCCCTGTTTTTAATGCACCCTATTCCAACACTCGTAGTGTCGCAGAACTCGTCATTGCTCAAATGATCCTTCTTATGCGCGGCATTCCTGAAAAAAATGCCAAGGCTCATCGCGGTGAATGGCAAAAATCTGCAACCTACTCCTATGAAGTTAGAGGTAAAGCACTCGGTATTATTGGCTATGGCCATATCGGTTCACAAGTCAGCGTATTGGCAGAGTCACTTGGGCTTAAAGTGATCTTTTATGATGTGGAAAATAAATTGCCATTGGGTAATGCCAACCCTGTTTTTTCACTCTCGGAACTTTTAGCACAATCCGACATTGTTTCTTTACATGTGCCTGAAACAGCCTCTACCAAAAACATGATGCATCAAAAAACTTTCGCACAGATGAAAGATCACTCTGTTTTTATCAACGCTTCACGCGGAACGGTTGTGGATATTGACGCACTTGTCGAGGTATTGCAACAAGGCAAACTACTAGGCGCTGCGGTAGATGTTTTCCCCATCGAGCCAAAATCAAATGCCGATGAATTTATCTCACCGCTCATTCAATTCGACAATGTTCTTTTAACACCACACGTTGGTGGCAGCACCGTAGAGGCACAAAAAAACATTGGTCAAGAAGTCGCTGAAAAAATTGTTAAATATAGCGACAATGGCTCAACGGTTTCGGCTGTTAATTTTCCTGAAGCTTCATTGCCTCTACTTCATGAAGGCGCTTGTAGAATTCTCCACGTACACCATAATCAGCCAGGTATGATGCGCTTAATTAACCGAATTTTCTCGGAGCTTGAAATCAATATTGTTGGGCAATACTTACAGACCAATAATGATATTGGCTATGTGGTCATGGATATCGAAAGCACTCATGACAAAGCACGAACGCTACTGCAACAACTTCGCACTATTGAAGGTACTATTAGGGTTAGAGTCTTATTTTAATGCGTTCAAAGCTGCAATCTCTATTGACACAAAAAGCCATTAAAACACTGTGGGTTGCTTATAGTGGAGGGCTAGACTCCACTGTACTACTTCATCTAGCGACACAATTTTCTTCAAAAGACACTCAAGTTAAAGGCATCCAAGTTAAAGCAATCCATATTCATCACGGTTTAAGCACTCATGCTGACTTATGGCAACAACATTGCCAACAAACCTGCAAGCATTTGGGCATCCCAATAGAGTGCATTCAACTGGAGTCTTCTCCTAAAAAGGGAGAAAGCATTGAAGCTTGGGCCCGATCTGAGCGATATAATGCTTTTAAAGACTGTCTTGATAAATACCCAGAATCTCAACACAACGCGATTGCCCTTGCTCAACATCAAGATGATCAAGCAGAAACCTTTTTACTGCAAGCAATTCGTGGTTCCGGTTTACCCGGATTATCTGCAATGCCTGAGATTAAAGCATTTGAGCATCGATGTATCCTCATTCGACCGTTATTGTCCTTTAGCCGGACTGAAATTTTGAATTATGCACAAACACATGAGCTTAAATGGGTTGAAGATGATAGCAATACCGATACCCGTTTTAGCCGAAATTTCCTCCGACATGAAATCATGCCAAAGCTTCAAGAAAAATGGTCTCAAGCCACAAAAACATTGTCACGCACTGCACAGCACTGTGCCGAAGCGCAGAACTTACTGAATACCTACCTCAAGAATGACCTGCAATTGCTTATAACTGCTGACAACAGCCTTCATTTAATCAAACTCATGCAAAAGCCTATCTTACAACAAAAAGCGCTCCTACGGCTTTGGTGTCAACAGCAGTTGATTCATCCACCTACCACCGCCCAAGTGGCACAAATCGTCACAGCACTGCCAAATGCAAGCTCTGGTTGGCGCCACTCATGGGGGGCTGTCACTATCGGGCTATATAAAGAAAAACTCAGCCTTATTGAAAATTCAGACATTCATACACCCCTACAAATACCCACTTGCAATGTAATTGAGAAGTGGTGGTTTGAAAAGTGTGAGATTTCAATGCCAGAAGCTTACAGGAAAAACCTCATTATCAGAGCGCGCCAACCCAATGACACCTGCCATCTAGAAGGTCGCCCATATTCACAAAAACTAAAAATAATTTTTCAAGAAATGGATATTCCCAGCTGGGAACGCCATAAAGCGGTTATAATTGAAGTAGATAACGCCATTGTCGCTATTTATCCTTTTTTTGTCTGTCAGCCAATAACGCCAAAATAGATAATTCAACCCTTCCGCCACAAACCCAATATAAATTTGCTATATTATATGATATAAGTTATTTTCTTTATTTGGTTTTAATTTTTAATTAAACAAGGAGTTTATCATGTTGACGAAAGAACAGCTATTTGCAATGCCTGAAGATGATTATATGAACAAGGATCAGTTGGCATTCTTCAAAGCCCTTTTAACCGAACAAAAGGGCGAACTTGATGCAAGTATCTTAGCAGCAAAAGAGAGTCTTGCTCATTCGGAGCATAATACTGACCCTAATGACGTTGCCACCCAACAAGAAATGCAACAGATTTATTTGCGCACCGTTGAAAGACAAGGCAAACTACTAAATAAAATTACGGGAAGCTTACGTGACATAGACAGCGGTGAATATGGTTACTGCGAAGTGCTTGGGGAACCTATTGGTGTCCGCCGTTTGTTTGCTCGCCCAACCGCAACCATGTCTATCCAGGCAAAGGAAGCGCAAGAGCATAAAGAAAAAACCGAAGGTATTTTTTAAAAAGTATATTGCCCGAGCAATTTACCACCTATACTCTACAAGAGTAAAATACAAATAGTGGTAATATCATTCATGTGTCGCTGGCTCGTTTATAAAGGTGAAAGTATCCTTATGGATCAACTTTTACTAAAACCAAAAAATTCTCTAATTCATCAAAGTATTGATTGCCAAGAAGGCGCTGTTACCGTAAATGGTGATGGCTTTGGCATTGGCTGGTACTCTGACAACATCGCATCAGCGGGACTATATAAAGATCAGCTTCCCGCTTGGAATGATAACAACCTAAATTCATTAGTCACACATATCCAATCCCCGCTTTTTTTTGCTCATATACGCGCGACCACAGGCTCACCTTCAAGCCGCGTTAACTGCCACCCATTTCGATATAAAAATTGGCTATTTATGCATAACGGCTCAATCGCTGAGTTTATAACACTACGTTATCACCTTGAAAAACTAATTACGCCTAAGTACTACTCTTTACGACAAGGTGGCACAGATACTGAGGCTTTATTTCTCATCGCATTAAGCTTTGGACTTGAAAAAGATCCCGTCGCCGCATTAGAAAAAACCTTGCAAGCTGTTCGCAAGATCATGAAGGAGCATAATGTTACCGGACCACTTAGAGCCAGCATTGCGGTATCAAATGGCAATGATGTCTATGTTCTGCGCTACTCAAACACAGAATCATGCCCCTCACTTTACTACTCTACAGATGTGGATAAAATTAACTTGATTGAAAATTTCTCAATCAATCCGCAAGTAACTCCTTCGGTTTTAGTTGTTTCCGAACCATTAGATAGTAGCCTCCATGAACACTATAAAAAAATAGAAAATGGAGAGCTACTACATATTACGCCAAATGTGAAAATGCATCGGCATACCCTAACTATTTAATTCATCAAAATCACACTATAAACCGACTTGGCTAAAAGCAGGAGTAAAACAAAAACCACCATCCACGAAATCCATTTATCCGAACCTTTTACCACAAGATGGCTGCCCGCCCAAGCGCCAATTAATGCAGCAGGTAACGCAATAACCATAACCTTCCAATCAATCGCACCAATGGCTAAAAAGTAACTGAGTGCCGAAACATTACTGGCAAAGTTAACAATTCTGGCATAAACCGTTGCTTGTTTCACACTAAAAAAAACAAAATACGTCAGTCCAAGATATAAAAACGTGCCAGTGCCTGGACCAAAGAAACCATCATAGGCGCCAACAATAAGACATAATATCACGCCTCTTATTAGTTGTTTTTTAGCTTCTAAATAATGGTATTTATTCTGAGCATGACGCTTATTTTTAATAAAATTAATGGTGAGCATCACCGGTACAATTACCAGCAGCAAATAAACCATTCTCTTTTCATCTAAAACATGGCTTAGCATTGCGCCAAAGAACGACCCACATAAGCTCGCGATAACAACGTATTTTACAAAACGACGGTCTACTTTATTATGCCGTAACATTTTAAATACGGCCAAACCTGTTCCCGCACTGCTCACGAGTTTATTTGTACCCAGCACCAAATTAGCGGGCACGCCAACAGCAAGGTAACTTGGCACGGTGATCAAGCCACCTCCGCCGGCAATAGCATCCACAAAACTGGAAAAAGCAATCAGCACAAAAAGAATAATTGCTAAATTAAGCGTTAATTCAAGCATTTAAACACAAACCTTAAAATACATTAATTGATAATACTTACCCAAATATAAGCCACTAAAAATAAGGCAACGATTATCAACAATCCCGCCAAGGCCAAGTCTAATTTTCTTGCACCATATTGACACTCTTCATCGGCGAGAATATTTTTGCGAGCATAAATATATCGTGCACTTGCTCCAATAATAACCAACACAGAAACAATCATCATCACAATACCAATGATTTCTGCCGTTGAAGAAAGCGCCAGATGAATGGGCGCATTAAGTGCCTCGCTGATCATTCTAAAAAACAAGTCAAATTTTTCAATCAAAAATCCAAATGCCATTAAACCAATAGCCGTTCGAATCCAAGCAAGGTATGTCCGCTCATTTGCAGCAAGATCAGTAAATCGTTTAATCATAAAAATAAAAAAGGCCTATGTGTTAGCATAAGCCTAAGTATATACGTAAATTAATTTAAAAGATCAAATTTATCTCACATTAACGACGACGCTGTCTTGGTCCTGTCTTTCCTGTATCTGAAGATTCAGATACCTTTGAAGCATTTAGTTTTTGTCCTGATACCCGCACATTTTTCAGCGTTGATAATGCGCTGTTGGATAAGTCTTTAGGCAAATCAACCAATGTATAGTCATCCTGTATATCGATACGACCAATTTTAGCACTATCAATGCTAATTTCATTTGCAATAGCACCCACAATATTACCAGGTCCTACGCCATGCGAACAACCTACATCAAGGCGGAAACGCTCTTTATCTGCGTCCATTTCCCTTGTAGACCTTCCGCCTCTGCGTTCACCACGATCTCCTCTATCACGATCACGATCACGATCACGACCTCGACCACGTCCATCACGACTGCCAAACCCTTTTCCACCATCACGATCACTAAAATCACGCTCTTGGTATGATTTCACTTCTTTGTTTGGTACAAAGAAGTGTGTCTCACCTTGTGACATTTTTGCAATAGCTGCCGCAATCTCAATTAAAGGAATATCATGTTCTTCCTGATATTCTGTGATGATTTTAGAAAAAATTTGAAATGCTTTATCTTCAGGATCAATTGAAGCTGCAATTTTAGATTTAAAATCAACCACACGTTTTTCATTTACTTGTTTTGCAGATGGCAAATCCATCATTTGAATCTTTTGCTTTGTCGTCCGTTCAATTGCCGTTAGCATTCTGCGCTCTCTGGGTGCTACGAATAAAATCGCCTCCCCACTTCGACCGGCACGACCCGTTCGCCCAATACGGTGAACATAAGCCTCAGTATCATAAGGAATGTCATAGTTAATGACATGACTAATACGCTCCACATCTAATCCACGCGCTGCCACATCTGTTGCAACCAAAATATCTAATTTTCCAGACTTTAATTGATCAATGGTATGTTCCCGTGATTTTTGTGCCATATCACCATTTAAAGGTGAAGAAGAATAGCCACGAGCTTGCAATTTTTCTGATAGCTCCACCGTGGAATGCTTGGTTCTTACAAAAATAATAATGCCTTCAAAATCTTCCACTTCAAGAATACGCGTTAAGGCATCTAGTTTTTGAATGCCTCCAACCAACCAACAACGCTGATTAATGGTACTAGCAGTCGCTGTTTTAGCTTTTATGATCACTTCAACAGGATCACTTAAGTAACGCTGTGAAATACGACGAATATCTTTAGGCATAGTCGCTGAAAAAAGCGCAATTTGGCATTTTTCCTTGATTTGCTCCAAGACCCACTCAACATCATCAATAAAGCCCATTCTAAGCATTTCATCCGCTTCATCTAATACGAGACATGTTAAATTATCTAACTTCAAAGTGTTGCGACGCATATGATCCATCACTCGACCTGGCGTACCCACAATAATTTGTACACCACGCTTTAAATGGCGTAATTGGTGTGAATAGTCCTGTCCACCATATATTGGTAAAACATTGACGCCTTTCATGTGGTTTGCATATTTCTGAAAAGCTTCTGCAACTTGAATAGCTAACTCACGTGTTGGCGCTAATACCAACACTTGTGGGTTTTTATTTTTTGGATCAATTTTAGAAAGGATAGGAAGCGCAAATGCAGCAGTTTTACCTGTGCCGGTTTGAGCCTGTCCTAAAACATCACGACCTTCCAAAACATGTGGAATCATTTGCGCTTGAATCGGAGAAGGTCTTTCATAACCTACATCCTCAAGCGACTGCATAACAGGCTCGATTAAGCCTAAATCTGAAAATTTAATATCATTATTGATGTCATCAGACATACGTGCACCCCAAATAAATTTTTATTATTATAAAATAGATGAACAGTATAGCGATTTTAAGCTTAATTTACAGTTCTTTTTTTATACTCATTATATACGCTCTATAGCTACGATAGTGCTTCCACATCAAAAAGTATGTTTAACCTCTGCCTGTCACCTCAAGTAAATGGTAACCAAACTGTGTTTTAACAGGTCCATGAACCTTACCAACTTCAGCATTAAATACAACGGTATCAAACTCAGGAACCATTTGACCTGGTCCAAAGCTACCTAATTCGCCACCGCTTTTTCCTGACGGGCAAGATGAATGCTTCTTCGCTGCCGCTGCAAAATCAGTTTTTCCGGATTTAATTTCTGCTTTTAATTTATTACAAGCGTCTTCTGTTGCAACAAGTATGTGACGTGCTGATGCCATTGTCATAATATTCACCTTTAATTTAGTTGGTCATTACTTTATAAACAAGCAGTGTAAAGAATGTTTTGGTAATTTTCAAACAATTATACATCTATCAAAATGGAATATTTTATTTTCTCTACTTCTTCATCAGTATAAGGTTTTTTTGCATCATGCCCCCAGACTACACTTGGCCACGCAGGATCACTTTTACGTCTTCCCACGATATGAATATGCAGTTGACGCACCACATTTCCAATGGATCCCAAATTGATTTTATCAAGCTGGTAAGTTGTCTTAATATAACTAGATAATAAATTCATCTCTATTAAGATTTCTCTCCGCTGTTCCTCTGGTAAATCGAATAATTCAATGCAATCTGTTTTTGGCACGAGAATTAACCAAATATAATATGCATTATTCATGAGGAGTATTTTTCGACTTTCTGAGTCATTTATTTCAATACAGTCAGCCGCGAGCCGAGGATCAAGGATAAAATTTTCCATCTTGTTTTGCCTATAAGGTACATTCACTTTGTTATTTAACAATAATACAACCTATGATAAAGTTTACTATCTTTAATTGTGCAGTAATCACGGCATTTGTATTTTGTATGATTTTTCATTCATTTTTTGAAAATCCAAACGCCTCATTCATCACGTGAAAAATATAATTTTGCTCCACAAAACCTTGAAACAACCATGATTTTGGACCAATTGCAGACACCACAACATCTTCTGATGAATGTGTTACACTTTCCAGCGGAATTAATGCATTTTGTTTATAATCTTTATCGAACACCATTTTATCACTCAACTCATCATCATTATGCTTGGATCCAGGTCCATTTGAATAACTTATATTCGTATAGACATGACCATCTATATCTTTATTAATTTGACCATTCTCATCGCGAGACAATCCAAGAATATTACTATTACGCCCAGCATAGCCATTCATCATAAAGCTATGACTATGATCTGCAGTCACGATAATCAAAGTGTCTCTAATGTCAACCATTGACAAAGTATTAGCCACCGTTTGATCAAGCTCTCTTACTTCAGCTAAGGCACGATTAGCATTCCCTTTATGATGAGCATGATCAATACGCCCAGCCTCAACCATTAAGATATATCCTTTCGGATTTGTTGATAGAATCTCAATCGCCTTTTGTGTCATTTGTGGTAATGATGGAATTTCATCACCTCTATCTAAAACATAGGGTAAGTGATTTGAGGCAAACAAACCTAATAGCTTTGTATCTGACGATGCTTCAATTGACATCAATGTTTTTTTATTTGTCACATATTTACCGTATGGGTAAAGAGACCTCCATTTGTTAATTAAATCTTCAGACTGACGCTTGCCACCATATTGTTCAAGCATAAACATCTCCAATCCACCACCAAGTGCAACTTGAATCCTATGGCTTTGATCAATCAGTTGGCTTGCGATATCAGAGCAACCTCCATCTTTCCCAGCCTTAGAGAGCAAACCATCAGTCTCCCAATTACGATCTGGTGAGTAAGCATAAACGGTTGCTGGCGTGGCGTGAGTGATGCGTGTTGTTGTTACCACGCCAACTGATAAACCTTCCTGATACACAAGCTCAAAAATATTTTTAAGCTTGTGTGAGTTAACGCTATTACAAATACCTCTTTTAGCATCACGGCTCAAATTAATGATCCCACTATTAGTTTTATGACCAGTAACCATAGCGGTGGCTGTGCCTGCCGAATCAGGCGTTTGCATATTTACATTATAAGTTTTGGAAATAGCAGTATAAGGGAAATCTTCAAAGCTTAAACGATAAGACTCACCATCCTCACCAGATTCTTGACCGGTATAGATGCGAGCTGCTGTGATTGTCCCAAGAGACATTCCATCTCCAATAAATAAAATAATATTTTTCGCATACTGATTATTTGGTAGTTGTGATTTAGCTCTCTCAATCTTTTGTTCCTGTGACTTATACGAACTAGGTTCACCAGATGAATACGAATTATTAATCAAACATAAGATAACAATGTTTATATAAATAGATATTTTTTTCACTTACTGATCCCTTTCCATTATCATGTTATCAACATGATTTATGATAGTCTATAAGTGGGATTGGATGGAGATTTTTATCATTTCCTCAGTTAGCATTTCAGCTATTGATATAAACAATATTTTCATTTCAATAATTTTTGGCGTCCCCAAGGGGATTTGAACCCCTGTTACCGCCGTGAAAGGGCGGTGTCCTAGGCCCCTAGACGATGGGGACGTAAACAGAGCAGTTTGGCAGTAAAAAATGGTATCCCCAAGGGGATTTGAACCCCTGTTACCGCCGTGAAAGGGCGGTGTCCTAGACCCCTAGACGATGGGGACACAAACTAGAAACTCTCTATATTTCAAACATTAAGGATGGTATCCCCAAGGGGATTTGAACCCCTGTTACCGCCGTGAAAGGGCGGTGTCCTAGACCCCTAGACGATGGGGACACAAAACTTAATGTATGTTGGTGGAGCTAAGCGGGATCGAACCGCTGACCCCTTCGCTGCCAGCGAAGCGCTCTCCCAGCTGAGCTATAGCCCCTGAAATATGACCCGAATAATACACATTGATAAAAGATTGTGCAAGTTTATTTTAGGATTATTTTATGGTAAGCGCCCTTCTTCTTTAAAATGAATATATGTTTTCTACACCATTTTTCTCGAATCAACGATTTTCTTAAATTCTTTATCATCCACAAACTTTAGTGCCTTGTTTGCTTCTTCTAATGATAAGTTTTTTTCAAAAGCATAATGTGCTAGTTTAGAAGCTTTATCATAGCCGATTTCAGGACTAAGTGCGGTCACTAACATCAAAGATTGATTGACATAATAGGCAATTTTTTCTTTATTCGGCTTACAGTCTTCTAATAGAAATTCCGTAAAATTATGGCAAGCATCTGATAAAATCTTAATGGATTGCGTTAAGTTAAAAATCATCAACGGCTTATAAACATTCATTTCAAGATAGCCACTCGCCCCGCCAATAGTGATTGAAACGTCATACCCAATGACCTGTGCTGCCACCATTGCCATTGCCTCACACTGTGTGGGATTCACTTTTCCGGGCATAATAGACGACCCTGGCTCATTGGCAGGAATCTCCAGCTCATCAAAACCTGCTCTCGGTCCACAGCTCAATAAACGAATATCATTGGCAATTTTATACAGAGAGCCCGCCAATGTTTTTAAAACGCCACCCACCATCACCAATGCATCATGCGCGCCTTGCACGGCAAACTTATTGGGCGCTGTTTCAAAGGGTAACTCAGTCAAAGCACTAATATTTTCAGCCGCTAATTCTGCAAAACCCTCTGGCGCATTGATGCCTGTCCCTACGGCTGTACCACCTAAAGCCAAATGCATTACATCTCCTAACACCCACTTTAGGCGTTTGAGATTATCATCCAACATCGTCGCATAGCCTGAAAACTCCTGCCCCAAAGTCAAAGGCACAGCATCCTGCATGTGGGTTCGTCCAATTTTCACAATGTCTCTCCATGCTTCGGCTTTCTTATTTAGTTCATCATGCATCATTGTGACCATGGGGATAAGTTGATGGGTGATCATCACAGCTGTGGTGATATACATGCCCGTGGGAATCGTATCATTTGAAGATTGAGACATATTTACATGGTCATTAGGGTGAACTGGATTTTTTGACCCAAGTTTTCCCCCTGCTATTTCAATAGCACGATTTGAAATAACTTCATTCACATTCATATTAGATTGGGTAGCGCTACCTGTCATCCAAACATGTAGTGGAAAGTGAACATCTAGTTTTCCCGCAATAATCTCATCTGCAACTTGGATAATCAAATCACCAATTTCCTCTGGCAAATAGCCTAGCTTCATATTTGCTAATGCCGCTGCTTTTTTAATCACTGCCATGGCATGAATCATTTCAATTGGGATAAGGTCTGTCCCGATGGAAAAATATTTTATAGATCTCTGTGTTTGCGCACCCCAATATTTATCATTCTCAACTTCAATGGAACCAATGCTATCCGTTTCTACTCTTGTATTTGACATTTTTACCTCGCTTAGCTTTATTCAGACTTCGTATAGTTATAATAAGTAGATGTCCATTTAGCCTGATTAATCAGCCTAGTGAGGTCCCCTTTCTTTTCAGCCACACCATCTTTAATCGCTTGTTCTGCCACAGCTATCGCAACCGCTGCAGAGACTTCTGTCACTTGTGAAACTGGCGGAAGCAAGGGGGCTTTCTTATCTTTGCGACTAGGTGAAAACTCACTGAGCTTGATACATGCTGCACGGATCATATTATTCGTCATACGATTTGCCTGAACAGCGATCGTTCCCAACCCTAATCCTGGGAAAATAAACATATTATTACCCTGAGAAATACGATAAGTTTTACCCTTATATTTCACAGGGCTATAAGGACTGCCTGCCGCAATAATGGCATTGCCATCCGTCCATTTAATTAAATCTTCAGGCGTTGCCTCTGAGAGTGAGTTTGGGTTGGAGAGGGGCATAATAATCGGGTGCTTTACATGTCCTGCCATTTCTTGAACAATTTCTTTGCTAAAAGCACCTTTAACCGTTGAAACACCAATCAAAATGGTAGGTTGAATATTTTTCACCACTTCGGCTAAAGATATATTCTCTACTTTTGCCACTTCCCAAGATGCCACCACATCTTTTGATTTCAAATAAGGAAGTTGAAATGAAGGTACATCTTTAAGGTAATCCGTCACCATACCAAAACGGTCCACCAAATATATTTGTCTACGCGCCTGCTCTTGAGTCAACCCCGCTGATTCCAGCACATCACATATTTGATCGGCGATCCCGCATCCTGCCGTTCCTGCGCCAAACATAATAATCTTTTGTTCTTTCAACTTTCCGCCCGCAGCATTTACCCCCGCAATCACATTCGCTGCTGCCACAATGCCCGTGCCTTGCATATCATCATTAAAGGTACACATTTCTTGGCGATATTTTTCTAAAATGCGACGTGCATTTCCACGACCAAAATCTTCCCAATGTAAGTAAATTTTCGGAAAATGCTTCTGCACATTTTTCACAAAACGATCAATAAAGGAATCATATTTTTCACCCTCTAAACGCTTATGACGCCAACCCAGGTATTCTTCATCTTTCAATAATCGCTCATTATTCGTACCCACATCTAATTGAATTGGCAAAACTCGTGCTGGATTTATCCCTGCACAAGCAATATAAACCATGAGTTTCCCAATACTAATTTCCATACCACCAACACCCTGATCACCGATACCCAGCACTGCTTCACCATCCGTCACAATGATGAAATCAATCTCATCAGCATTGTATTCGCTAAAGATCTCATCTATTTTATCTTGATGATTATAGGATAGATATATCCCTTGTGGGCGGCGCATAATATGGCTATATTGCTCCACAGCCGCGCCCACCGTTGGGGTATAAATTAACGGGAACACTTCTTCAATATTGCGAGAAGCTAACGCATAAAACAACGTCACATTGGTATCATGGAGTTGATTCAAATAAATATACTTCTGAATGTCATTATCTTTTTCTTGCAATTGCCTGTAAGCTCTTGTGGCTTGCTCATCTAGGGTTTCAATGCGTTCAGGCAAATAGCAATCCAAACCAAACAAAGCGCGTTCTTTTTTGGTAAATGCCGTGCCTTTGTTCAATAACGGGTTGTGGATAATATCTTCGCCATGTAGGTCTGTTGAAACACTTTTAATACTGCCTGATTGATCATGCTTAAAGTTAATATGCTGCTTATTCATGTCGTATCCTCTATATTATGATTTATGTAATGTAATAAAAAATAACTTATAAAATTCCTTTTTCTTTAAAAACTTCTTTTGCCACCATAATGGCATGTGTGGCGGCTGGAAATCCACAATAGGCAATCATCTGAGTAATCACTTCGGTGATTTCCTCTTTGGTTGCACCCACATGTAACGCACAGCAAATATGCAATTTTAATTCTGGTAAAGCATTTCCTAAAACCGTGAGCGCACCCAAAGTGACAAGCTCCTGTGTCTTTTCATCTAACTCTCGAGCGGGGTTTCCATAAATATCTCCAAAGGCAAACTCTACATTCACCCTCGCAAATAAAGGCGAAACCTCTCGAATGGCTGAAATATATTTTTCAGCGTCTTCGCCTAGATGCTCTTTAAATACTTCCATTCCTTTCGTATAACGATCTGTCATTTGAAAATGCTCCTAAAAAATATTATCCGTTAAACTAAATGCGCCAGACCCTAATAAGGTAAACATAAACCCAACGGCAGCCAACACCACATTTTTTTCAGCCGAAGTAATATTCCCTACCACGGCAAGTGCCTGTGCTTCCGCTAATACTTCTCGATCACAATCAGAAACTTGGCTACTTAAATGCCCTGCTTTGGCTTGTTGTGACAATTTATAATGCACCTTAATCCCAAAGATGCTGTACAGGCACAACACCAGTCCGCCAATCTGCGCATAGTAACCCAGTAATATGGACAAAGAGCCACCCAACATAACCAACAACATGATCACCGCACACAACCCTGGAAACACAGGGGTTAATAATCCCACCACCTTTTTGGTGGAGCCCCAATCTGCCAACAAGTCTTTTATGGGATATAAAAACATCCAAGCAAAGGCTAACCTCAGCACTGCCCACGCAATTATTTCCATTTTATTCTCCTTCTTTTATTAATGCCCCGCATGTGGATCGGTGGCTGCAAACAATGCAGGATTATCTGAATAATCTACTGGCATCTCGATCAAAACAGGCCCTCTTGTTGCCAGTGCTTGACTCATAATCTCATCAAATTTATCTGAATCATCTAAACGAAAGCCCGTCGCACCGAAAGACTCTGCAAACTTCACAATATCCACATAGCCAAACTCAACCCCCGATTCTCGGTGGTATTTCATTAATTCCTGCTCTTTAACCATGTTGTAACTACCATCCACCCAAACAAAATGAATAATATCTAACTTTTCACGCACGGCTGTTTCAAGCTCCATAGCAGAAAAAAGAAAGCCGCCATCTCCTGAAATTGAAAACACTCTTTTATCAGGATAGGTTAGTTTTACCGCCATCCCCCAAGGTAAGCCAACACCCAACGTTTGCTGTCCATTACTAAACAACATTTGATGGGGGATGTGACTCAAGAAATAGCGCGCCATCCACATGTAATTTGTACCAATATCACAAGCAATTACAGTACAATCATTGACATATTTATGAAGCTCATGAATAAATTTCAAGGGATGTATCTGCTTTTTACAAGCGATGTTTTCTTTCGGATTATACAAACTCTTTTTAAAATCTTCTTTAATCGAATCATATTTTTTTAATGGCAAAGATTCTTTTAGCAATGGGATGAGATTTTTTACATTCCCTGAAATGCTTCCCAATATTTCCACATTTGTCTGATAGGTTTGATGAATGTCGGACATAGTGTCATCAATATGAATAATTTTTCTCTGCCCATTTGTTTTAGAGCCATTAGAATTCCAAATCTCAGGATCATATTCCACAGGATTAAAGCCTATCGCAATAATCAAATCTGCTTGATCTAATAACCGATCTCCTGGCTGGTTTTTAAAAAGCCCCACGCGACCGTAGAAGTAAGACATCAATGATCTTGAAATCACGCCCGCTGCCTGATAAGTTGAGATTGTAGGAAATGGATGGGCTTGCAACAATGCTCTTATTGCTCGGGTATTTTCAACTTTTGATGCATTCTGCCCTAATAAGATAATTGGATTTTTAGCGGCATTAATCTCGGCAGCTGCAAGTTGCATAACCTGTTTGGATGCTAAGCCTGTATAATGCATTTTTCCTGCATGAATGACTTTCGCATCCGTTTGTTCCTGTAATACGTCTTGAGGAAAACTGATAAAGCAAGCGCCACTTTTAGGTGCCTTTGCAACCCTAAAAGCATTTGCCACCACTTCAGGTACATTGTCTGCGGCATAAACTTCTTCACTTATTTTGGTCACACCTTCCATCATTTTAATATTTTGGGCACTTTGATGAGAGGCTTTATGCAGCATAGATCGCGCCACATTTCCCCCAATAGCAATCACGGGATCACCTTCTGTGGTTGCGGTTAAAAGTCCTGTACATAGGTTCCCAACACCCGGACCTGAGGTCACCAGCACCACACCAGGCTCTCCTGTCAACCGCCCATGCGCTGCCGCCATAAAGGCTGCATTTTGCTCATGTCGACAAAGAATAAGTCGAATAGATGAATCGACTAAGGCATTAAAAATCGTATCTACCTTTGCTCCAGGAATACCAAAAATAAATTTCACATTATGTGCTTCCAAACATTTCACAAGCAGTTCCGCTGCAGTTTGAGACATACTTCACCTCACCGAATATATATGTTATTTATTTGATTTATATTGTGATCCTATTTAAAACACAATTGTATCGAATTTTATAACTATAGACTGAGGTTCGCTAAAATGCATTGAAAAATAATTTGAATATTCCCCCTCACGACATATACTTAAATTAGACCTCGTAAATTTATAGAATCATAAAATGATTGGAAAACATAAGCTCAAATTAGATACCCCTTGCCTTATTATAGATAAAGAAAAATTACTATCTAACATAAAATTAATGCAAAATTTCGCAACCGATAATAATAAAGATGTTAGACCTCACGCTAAGACTCATAAATGTCCTAAAATATGCGAACTTCAACTTCAGGAAGGAAGTGTTGGAATTTCTATTACGAAGCCATCAGAGGCTTTAGAATTGGTGAATTGTGGTATTAAAAACATATTAATTACCTCTCCTATTGTTACAAGCAATAAACTTCGGGTATTTGCTAAAATTCTGAATGTTTCTCCTGAAACAATTGTGGTTGTAGACTCATTTGAAAACTTACATCAACTAAACAAACTAGGAATGGAATTATCTCTTAAAATAAAAGTGTTGATCGATGTTGATGCAGGTATAGGGCGAACAGGTTTAAATTTTAATGATGCATTTGATCTAGCGATAACTGCAAGTAAAAATGAGCATATAGAACTTAAAGGGATTCAATGTTACGCAGGACACTATCAACATATTATTGATATAAATGAACGACGAATAGCTACTGAAACATTATTAGTTAGGGCTGGTAAATTAAAGTCTAATCTAGAGAAAGAAACGGGGGTAGATAAATTAATTCAGTCTGGCTCTGGGACTGGCACATATGAAATAGATTGCACTATTGATGCTGTAACTGAAATACAACCTGGTTCTTACACAGTCATGGATAAAGAATATTGTGATATCGATAAAGATATTAATTTTAAGCCAGCTATGACCCTCTTAACTACAGTTATCAGCGCAAATCATGATACGCATGTAACTGTAGATGCAGGAACTAAAGCAATATACAAAGAAACCACTTATCCAGAAATCCTTAACTACAATCGCTTGAAATATCATTGGGATGGATTTGGTGATGAGCATGGTAAAATTACAGGAGATACCCTTCCAATTGTTGGAGATGTCTTAGAAATGATTGTACCTCACTGTGATCCTACGATTAATTTACATGATGTGTTTTACGTAACTGAAAATGATATTGTTGTAGAGATGTGGGATATCTCATTACGAGGGAAAGTCCAATGAGAAAAATTTGTTTATCTATTATTAATGGTTTATGTATGGTAGGACTGGCAAATTCCTTTGCTCAATCCACTCCAGAAATCCAAAATTGGACAATGGGTAAAGGGTTTTATTTGAGTGGAAATGTAGGTACCAATGGTTTATATGCATTTTTACCAACAGGAAATGAAGGGGACGTGGTCGGTTGGGGAGCTGGAATCTCTGTGGGTTATAACTTTATTCCAGCACTTGGACTTGAAGCTGGATATATTTACAGCTCAGATTTAAACTATGACATCAAATATAATAGTGCTTCGGGGAGTGCATCAGGTCGACTTTATATTCCTTATTTGGCTTTTAAGTTTGATGTACCTTTATATAAAAAAGCCAGTCTCTTTTTTAAACTGGGCGCAATGTACCCTTACGGTAAAGCTGATCTGTCTGGTTCGATCGGGACGACTATAGAATATGGTCGAATTTCAGCAGGTCACATTTTACCTTTTTCCGGAATTGGGGCTGCTTATGCATTTACGCCCAAACTTTCTTTAAATGTTACTTATCAGGGTGCTGCTTATGTTTTAGCTGGAGCAGGGGCGCTGAGCTTAGGGCTTACATATCGCATTAATCAGGCTTAAAAAGCAGCAGATAAGCTCTTTTGTAGCATCCCAAATTTAGATCAAGAACCTCACCCAGTATTTTTCAATATGGATGAGTTCGGAAATATGACTCGTGTAAGTCAAATTCGCAAAAATCTTTCAATTTTAAGGAAAAATTGTACTAATTATGGTTTTGAATTCTCTACCATACAAATGATAAAATAGTCTTCCATAAGAGGAGGGGATATTATTGACCCACCTCTATAATTTGGGACACTTGTCCACCCAGAAATAGAAGTAGAAAGTGTCAAATAAAAAGTACACTAAAATAACCAACATTCAAAACTCAAACTTTCACTTTCACCACCTGAGCCACCAACATTGACCCACTCAAGGCAAACCGCACATTTCAAACTCTTGCGCCCTACCACCGTAACCTACAGGTACGTTGTAGGTGTGTTTGATGGTGATTGTGCTGGGTGGTAGATTTTAGCGGTTGGAAATATCCACTATCTGGATTTGAGCTTCTAAACGTGAATGTCTCTGTGAGGGGAAAAATTCGGCATGAAAATGAAAGATTACGTCCAATCTGAACGTGAATTAGCACAATAAATAGCAATCTCAACCAAGATTGACACTGACAATCTTTACAATCCCCCACCACTACGATAAATTTTATTGGTAAGTCAACTACTTAAATAAAAGGCAAACCCATGTCTGAATCAAAAAAAGCACTTTCAAAATCTGACCTTGCTAAATGTCTTGTTGAAAATAAAGACTACAATAGCCCAAAAGAAGCAATGGAAGCTATCAATGCCGTTTTAGGTTGTATTGAAACGAACCTCAAAGGTGAAAATAAAATTGCATTGATCGGTTTTGGTAACTTTGAAGTTAAAGATCGTCCAGAGCGTGAGGGTCGCAACCCTGCCACTGGCGAGACAATGACGATTAAGGCATCAAAGGCGATTAGCTTTAAAGCTGGTAAAGCTTTGAAGGATGCGGTTAATCAATAACCCCTCCTCTAGATTGCAACGCAATTGGAAATCTCTACTATAGGGATTTGACAAATAGTATGTTGCTTCCACTTAAACGGTGTGGATTTAAACTGTAACCCAAAGGATTTTAAAAGATGGAAAATAAAGTTTTGCTCGTGACAGGGTCCAGCAGAGGAATTGGTGCTGCAACAGCAATTCAGGCGGCATCTAAGGGTTACTCTATTTGCGTCAATTGCGTGTTGCTCGGTCGTTCATAGAAGATTTTGGCTCCTGCCAAAATCGAATCACTACCCTCGCAGATGGTTTTGCCTCAGACGCCCACCTCCGTACCGATCTTCCAAAAAACAAGCCTACAGTCTCGTTTTTGAAAGCCAGTACTGCGTATATGGCTCTACGGGCTGGGAAATACCTTCCAGCTTCCAAAGGTCGAAGCGCTACGCACAATCTCTCAATGGAGCCGAAAGGCAGCCCTTCTGAGGACTACTCGACCTCGGCTTCGCCTCTCCCTGTCTCGCAGCGATCTAAATGACATGAATGCTGCTCATAGTGTTAGAGATAAAATTTTAAAATTAGGAATGAAATGTATTGCGGTTCAGGCTGATGTGTCTGATGAAGATCAGGTACATGATCTGTTTCATAAAATTGATTTTGAATTAGGACCGCTCACTCATTTAGTAAATAATGTAGGTATTTTAAAAACTAAAATGTCATTAATGGAAATGGATAATAATCGCATTAGAACTGTTATTAATACAAACATTATGAGTCAAATCTATTGCTCTAAAGAAGCTATTCTCAGAATGTCTAAGTCTAAAGGCGGGGCTGGGGGAGCTATAGTAAATATTTCATCTGGTGCTTCCAGAAGCGGCTCACCATTTGAGTATGTGGATTATGCTGCTTCTAAGGGTGCGGTAGATACATTTACCATTGGTCTATTTAAGGAAGTTGCAGCCGAAGGTATCCGAGTAAATTGTGTCAGGCCTGCAGGGATATATACTGATATACATTCAGACGGCGGCGAGCCAGAGAGAGTCGACCGAATTGCTAAACACTTTCCTATGAAACGTGGAGGAAAGCCAAAAGAAGTCGCCGAAGCTATTCTCTGGCTATTAAGTGATAAGTCTTCTTTTGTTACAGGAAGTTTCACTGATCTTTGTGGCGGTTTATAAGTTGTCGGTGTGTTTTGTGGTGATTGTTGTGGGCGATATATTTGCGCGGTTTGTTGGCTACTAAAAACCACCCTACAGTGACCTAGATACTTTCAATGTTAATTTGACCGTGCGAAAATGCAATTTTTTGTATCAGCTAAAATAACCAGTATTCAAAACTCACACTCTCACTTTCATCACCTGAGCAACCTAATTAGACCAACTAAAAAAGACATTATAGCTATATGCGGTATTTACCGCCCTAATATCAATTTTGTTGACCCTGAGGATTACAGTTACGTTTTTAATTAAAGCATTATGTCGTATTATATTGCTGATAATTCCCTATATCAAAATAATAAAGTGGACCGACTTTATTAACGCCCCACTAAGGAGCCCTAACAATGCAAGAACTAACCACACAAGAACTAGCGACTTGGCTAGAGAATACAGATAGGATAAAACCTATATTACTTGATGTCCGTGAGCCTTGGGAATTTGAGATCTGCCATATTCACAGTTCATTGATAATGCCCATGAACAGTATTCCTGAAAACATATCTAAATTGGATGCATTAAAACCTATCGTTTGCATCTGTCATCATGGCGTTCGTAGCATGCACGTTGCCTTGTTTTTAGAGCAGCATGGTTTTTCTAAAGTCAGTAACCTTACAGGTGGCTTACATGCTTGGGCTCAGCAAGTTGACGACACGATGCCGACCTATTGAATTCCATCAACAGACCAACTGCCAATCCATCAACATTGACCCACTAAAGGTAAACACACCTTTCAGGCTCTTGCACCCTGTCACCGTTACCTACAGGAACGTTGTCGGTGTGTTTGGTGGTGGTTGTAGTGGAAAAAACTCTATATTTGTTATCCTATAAGCTCTGCGTCAATACTCAATAAATCATGATTATATCCAACATATTATCTTATTTCGCAGCTACATGCGGCACTATTGCGGTCATCCCACAAATCATACGTGTAATTAAACTCAAAGAAGCTAATGCCCTATCCTATTTGTTTCTTGGGTTAAGAGTGATTGCTTTTTTTTCGTTTATGATTGCCATCGCCCTTACTGGGCATTACTTTATCGCTTCTAGTTATATCATGATCATTGGTGCTAATATGTATCTAGCGTATTTGAAATATTATTATTCAAAATCATAATTATTACTTATTTCCTCTAGATTTTATTTCTTATGGCCACTAACTCATGTAATCAATCAATTACAATTTATGATTCGGTGAACGAGACAGCTTTACACGGCACCGTCAAGTTGACTATATTCTGTTACGATATACTCAATATGCCACATACTTAGCAAACATTAAACTATGGGCGTAAATGACACAACTTGGCAACAGCCAATTCCTCTACCTCTATTGCTTTATTTATATATTTAGAATATCTAACCCAAGCTTCTGACATTCGTTTAAAAATTCTGGACTTATAATGGCGGCAATACTTGCATTCTTAGGAGTTAAGTATGCATTAGACACTCTGACTATATCATCACGAGAAACCTTTAAAACTTTAATTCGAAACTCTTTACGCATCTCATAATCTCTACCATGAATATTATCAAAATAATCTTTGCTGGCCTCTTGCGCTGGAGACATAGGTTTATCTAATGATGAAATCACACCTAATATTGCTTCTTGTATTTGAGAATCTAAGAATTCTCCGCATTTCAGCCAAACAATAGATGCTTTAAAATCGTTAAAAGTTTCGGTTAGCCGTGGGTCTCTATATGAATAAAACCTCAATACACCATTATCATTGTCTTGTGATGCACCAGCACCGTAAGCGCCTCCCTGTTCTCGAATAGATCGATGCAAAAATCCATTCCGAAGAATTCCCCCAATAACTGTCAATATAGGCGCATCAGAATGGCTTATTGGAACTGTTTTGTACGCTTGCGAGCAAAAATTGACCTGTGTATTCATCATATAACCTAATTTCACTGGCTCACTGACTGAATCTAAAGAAAACTCACTGTCTAACGAATCACTTTTCTGTTCTGAAAGCCTCATGCTTTCCATCAATTCTTGATTTTGTTTTTCACCTATCATTAACACATGCTGAGAATTTGCTATTATTTTATTGTGGAGTGAAGATAAACTTTTGCTGAGGCCTTTTAGATTAGTCGACTCGTTTATGGATACATCTAGATCCTTAAGGTATCGCACACCAGAAAGGCCTTCCATATGATACTTTAATCTAGACGCTGAATTCATTCCTGAACTTGCTGCCTCCATTGCAAAATGATGGCCATAATCTATAACCTTCTGCTCCTGACTAGAGCTTATCTGAGAAACTAATTCACGCAAGCGCTCAGTATCATCAAATCTAACATTGTTAAACAGATTGCTCATAAGCTCATTAAATTTGGTATAGTTTTTGCCTAAACACTTTCCAGAGAGAATGAGTCTACCAGCCACATTATTTTCATCATCTGGCTTACCATTTATATCGATATAAGCACTAAAGCCACCTGTGAAACGTGCCTGCATTTCTTGCATTTCCATATAGTTGACATCTCCAGCTCCAAGTTCTGGTAAACATTGTCCATACAACCAAAGTATATTTAATTCTTCATCCGACAACTTCGGCAGGTTAACAATTATTTTCTGGTAGAGTATACCATTAGTTTCTTGCTCATAATATTTACATCTTCCGCGTGTTATTACTTTACAGTTTACTTTAACTAAATCAGTCGGGACATCGTTGATTGTGACTTGAGGCAGTATTCCATCATCATCCACTTGCTCTTGCCTAGATTTTAGTGCTCCTGAAAGTTCAATTATTTCCTCTTTTTCCTTTGTCGATAATTTCTCTCTAATTGACATTAAATATTTTTTATTAAACAAGGTCTTTCTTTCTGTTAAAGTCTCATCAGGATTTAACGTTAAAAGCACCTGATGTTGATTTTCTAACAAATTGTCTTTTACCAGATTTTTGATAAAATCAGGGTCTTTGATATCTTGGCGCAATTCGTCTAAAACCTTATCTATATCAACGGCTGCGATAACATCACCTCTATGAACACAAAAAGGAATCATAGATAGCATTAATTTTAAGCCATATGGATAACCACCACCTGACATTTCACGCTGACTTATCTCAAACTGATGCAATACCGCCTCTAATTTCTCTTGGCTAATGCCATTTTTAGCTATGTCTTCAAGAGTACTTATTACCAAGCACTTGAACTTTTCTCCATTTTCAGGTGTAGATCCTTCAATCCCACAGATAAAAACATTCTCTCTACCTTCACCATCCAGCCCACAAATCTGCGCAGGAGATGCCCCTAATGTGGTTTTTTCAAGAGCTTCCATTAATGGGCTAGAGCTATTATCCATCAAGACATCAGAAAGAATCTGCATTTTAAACGCACTTTTTAAGTCGTGATTTTCTCCTAGCACCCAACCTAAAACATGGTAACTTTGTTTCCCTGTTGATTTAATATCCAGTGGATATGAATGAACAACTTTTATTGACGAGTAAGAAGGTTTTAGCGCACGAACTTCTATAAAATCATCCATAGCTTCAAACCTAGAGAGCACTTTTTCCTCGAATGCTCTTTGATGTTCCCCAGCAGGGATGTCTCCATAAGTCATAAAAAAAGAATTGCTTGGATGATAGTGTTTTTTATAAAACGAAATCAAATCCGTGTAAGTTAAGTCTACAATCGACTCTGGATCACCACCACTATTATAGTGATATGTTGAGTCCGCAGAAAATAAATATCTGTATAATAAATCACATAATTGACGTGAAGGTGAACTTAATGCCCCCTTCATTTCATTATATACCACTCCTTTATATACCAATGGGGATTCGGTGTTATTCTCTTTGGAAAAAACCATACGGTGGCCTTCTTGCGCAAAATCCAATGAGTCTAATCGTGAAAAAAACACTGAGTCTAAATAAACATCCAATAGGTTATTAAAATCCTTTTTATTCTGTGTTGCGAATGGATACGCTGTCCAATCGCTACTTGTAAATGCATTCATAAAGGTATTTAACGATCTTCTCG
>CAUZSH010000012.1:0-34076 GCA_963582935.1 Gammaproteobacteria bacterium | reverse complement strand
GGGCTGGGAAATACCTTCCAGCTTCCAAAGGTCGAAGCGCTACGCACAATCTCTCAATGGAGCCGAAAGGCAGCCCTTCTGAGGACTACTCGACCTCGGCTTCGCCTCTCCTGTCTCGCAGCGCAATCTTACAACTTTCTACACAGACACCCTCCATCGTTACACCTAGTACACCCCAACCTTCAATAAAAAATAGTGAATCAAGCCACCCTTTGCTTCAACATATTCACTACCAAACCTCCTCAATTAATAGTATCATCGAGAAAAGTGGGCTTGATGTCGCTGACATTAGCGTTGAATTGTTAACGCTTGAACTGGCGGGACACATCGAGTCCGTACCAGGTGGCTATAAACGTCTATAATATCAAAACATCACATTCAAACAGTGGGTAACAAACACATACTATGGATATTTCATTTATCATTCTTAGCGTCATTGGGCTGATTCTTCTATCTGCTTTTTTCTCAGGCTCTGAAACAGGCATGATGTCATTAAACCGATACAAGCTTCGACATCTTGCAAAGAAAAATCACCAGCGCGCCAAACGCGCTCAAACGCTCCTAAAACGTCCTGATCGTCTGCTTGGCATTATTTTAATTGGAAACACTTTTGCCAATATCCTTGCATCCTCAATCGTCACTGTATATGCAGAAGCTACTTTTGGGCAAATTGGAGTGCTCATTGCCACCATACTGCTGACGATCGTAATTCTTATTGTTGCTGAAGTCATTCCAAAAACCGTGGCGGCACTGCATCCTGAAAAGATTGCCTTCCCAGCCTCATTCCCCCTTTCTATCCTTCTATGGGTGCTTTACCCTGTTGTATGGGCTGTTAATTTTGCCGCAAATGGCATTCTGTCATTGTGTGGCGTTAAAGTTAAAACCCAAAAACAATCTGACCCCCTAAGCAAAGAAGAAATACATTCCGTGGTTCATGAGTCAAGCAGTGTGTTAACACATAAGCACAAAAACATGTTGCTTGGGGTGCTCGAGCTAGAAAGCATTCAGGTTTCAGACGTCATGGTTCCTCGACATAAAATAGAAGCAATTGATATTTCAGACGTAAATAATTTTATTCCCAATATCATTAAATCAACTCATAGCACCCTTTTAATTTATCACGAGGCCCTTGACAACCTACTAGGTGTACTACCAATCAAGAGCGCCCTCAAATTTATCACCAACACGAAAGCGGCAAGCCTAGAAGATATTCGAGATGTCTTGATCGAGCCTTACTTCATCCCTGAAAGTACCTCATTACAAACACAGCTTTTAAACTTTCAAAAGAAAGGATGTCGTTTTTCTATCGTCGTCGACGAGTATGGCAGCATTGAAGGTGTGGTGACTGTTGAAGATATTTTAGAAGAAATTGTGGGCGAATTTTCAGACACTTATGAATTAAAAAGCTTTATTCAACCCTCAACAGATGGCAGTTACGTAGCCTCTGGAAGCACGACTATCCGAGAGTTAATGCGCCACACAAACCTACATTTCCCAAGTACCAACGCAAAAACTCTTTCTGGCCTTATAGTTGACCACTTGGAAGAAATTCCTGATGGAAAGTGCTGTTTTAAATACTCAAATTATATTATTGAAGTAATAAGCATTAAGAACAACATGGTACATCAAACTCGAATTTACCCTTATATTATATAGCATTTAAAATAACCATATAAAAACATTGCTAATTTGATGGTAAAAAGTACAATCACATAACTTTAATATATAGGTTACCCATTTTAAAATGAGAACAAACTTAAGAAATGTCGCAATCATTGCCCATGTCGATCACGGAAAAACCACACTTGTCGACAAACTACTTCAGCAAACAGGTAGTGTTGACACACGTAATAGTGACTTAAACCGTGTCATGGATTCAAATGATATTGAAAAGGAACGTGGCATCACAATTCTTTCAAAAAACACGGCAATCAAATGGAATGACTACCATATCAATATTGTAGACACTCCAGGACATGCTGACTTTGGTGGTGAGGTAGAACGAATTTTATCAACCGTAGACTCAGTATTACTACTTGTCGATGCTGTAGATGGTCCAATGCCACAAACACGCTTTGTCACTCAAAAAGCTTTTGAGCAAGGTCTATGCCCCATCCTCGTCGTCAATAAAATTGACCGCGATGGTGCACGCCCAGAATGGGTTATGGATCAGGTTTTTGATCTCTTTGATCGCTTAGGCGCTACAGATGAACAGCTTGATTTTCCGGTTATTTATGCCTCTGCCATCAATGGTTATGCAACACTTGATCATGAACACCTAACAGACAACATGGATGTACTCCTTAAGACAATTATTGATCATGTCCCCGCACCTGATGTAGATGTTGATGGTCCATTTCAAATGCAGATATCTTCGCTTGATCACTCAAGCTATGTTGGCACCATTGGCATCGGTCGTGTTACCCGCGGAACAGTTAAGACAAATATGCCTGTTACCGTTGTCGCTGCCGACGGCACAAAAAGAAATGCTAAAGTCTTACAAATCCTAGGCTATATGGGCTTAGAAAGAATTGAGACGCCAACGGCTTCTGCCGGTGACCTTATCTGCATTACGGGGATTGAGCCTTTACATATATCAGACACCGTCTGTTCACAAGATATGCCTGAAGCACTTCCTGCACTCTCTGTAGATGAGCCTACCATCACAATGACTTTCCAAGTCAATGACTCTCCTTTTGTGGGTCAAGATGGCAAACTGATCACAACTCGCCAAATTGCAGCACGACTTGAAAAAGAGTTACTTCATAATGTTGCATTACGTGTTGAACCTACAGATAGTCCAGATAAATTTAAAGTATCTGGTCGTGGTGAACTGCACCTTTCAATTCTATTGGAAAACATGCGACGTGAAGGCTATGAAATTGCGGTTTCTCGCCCAGAAGTCATTATTCGAGAAATTGATGGCGTTAAACAAGAACCTTTTGAACACGTCACCATTGACCTAGATGAGAAGTATCAAGGTGCGATCATGGAAAAAATGGGCACGCGTCAAGCTGATTTAAAAGATATGGTTCCTGATGGAAAAGGTCGTGTTAGACTTGAATTTATTATGCCTTCACGTGGATTAATTGGGTTTTATACCGAGTTTTTAACCACCACATCTGGTAGTGGCATCCTCAACAAAGTATTTGATCATTATGGACCAATGAAACCTGGCATACTTGAAACCCGCAAAAATGGCACGCTTGTTTCCAATGCCCCTGGCAAATCATCTGCCTTTGCACTTTTTGGCATTCAGGCTCGCGGCAAGCTCTTTATTGGTGCACAAACCGATGTTTATGAAGGAATGATTGTGGGAATTCATCAACGTGATAATGACCTAACGGTTAATGTCATTAAAGGTAAGCAACTTACTAATATGCGTGCTTCTGGTAAAGATGAAGCCATTGCATTGGTTACACCTTTAAAATTAACGCTTGAAAATGCACTTGAATTTATTGAAGATGATGAGTTGGTTGAAATCACCCCTCACCATATTCGCCTTCGCAAGAAAGTCTTAACTGAAAGTGGACGCAAACGCGTTTCCAGACCCCCTAAAGCACCTTAGGTTCTTCAGAGCTTAAAAGACCTATCTTACAAGGGGCGCTTAAGCCCCTTTTTTACTCCTGCTATTCATTCATTCCTATAATTGTGATAACATCTTAATCCTAGTAAATATCCTGAGATATGAGCCACAATGTCTACATCCAAACAAGTTGTCCTAACTGGAATCACGCCATCTGGAACACCACATATCGGCAATTACATTGGCGCTATTAAACCCGCACTGGAACTGGCTAAAAACCCCGATTATAAAGCACGCTATTTTATTTCCGATTACCATTCTCTTGTCAAATTATGGGATGCTGACTTACGTAAACAGTACACTTACGAGATTGCAGCCACTTGGTTGGCGCTAGGATTAGACCCTAAACAGGTTGTTTTTTATCGTCAGTCAGATGTTCCTGAAATTATGGAATTGACTTGGATACTGACCACTATGGCAGCTAAAGGACTTTTAAATCGTGCACACGCCTACAAAGCACAAGTAGATGCAAACCTCGAAGAAGGTGTTGACACTGATTCAGGCATCACAATGGGTCTGTTCAACTACCCTGTTCTGATGGCAGCTGACATTCTCATGTTTAATACTGAACTTGTGCCCGTGGGTAAAGATCAAATCCAACATGTTGAGATTGCAAGAGACATCGCAGCGCGCTTTAACCATGTTTACAAAACAGATTTACTAACACCACCTAAAGCCTTAGTTGATGATAAGACTCAAACAATTCCAGGACTAGATGGCAGAAAAATGAGCAAAAGCTACGGTAATACAATTCCTATTTTTGCACCTGAAAAAAAGCTTCGTAAATTAATTATGAAAATCAAGACCAACTCTCTATTGCCCGAGGAGCCAAAGGTAACGAAAGGCTGCGCATTGTTTACATTATATCAATGCTTTGCCAATGAAGCTGAACTCAACGAAATGAAACTGCGCTATCAAACTGGTATTGGTTGGGGAGAAGTTAAACAAACTTTGTTTGAAAAGATCAATGCTGACTTAAAAGCACCCAGAGATAAATACAATGAGCTGATGGAAAATCATGATAAAATTGAGTCACTACTTAAGCATGGCGCGGAGCAAGCTCGCATGATTGCCCTACCTTTACTAAACAAAGTCCGTAAAAAAATTGGCATCTAATGAACGTTATCATTACAAACTTTGGCGATGACAGCATAGCGCTAATCCAATGGGCACATGAACTCCACCTTGAAGATGTTCGTGTGCTGTCCGTTTCCACGGGCTGGGAAGCCGATTCTTGGCAAGCACGCATACAGGTAGGTCACCAATGGATAACTTCTCTCGGATTTACTCATGAACACTTGAAGCCTCAAGCAACGTTCTCTGAAAATGTCCTTGCTCGAAAACGCTTCCCAAGCAAAAAATTTCATTGGTGCCCAAGTTTTCTTAAAGGGCTGGCTATCTTAGATTGCTTGGAAAAATATGATGAGGAGTACGAAGCAACCATACTTTTAGCTAATCGATCTGATATGGTAAAAAATAACATCATCGAAGAATTTATCGAAGAGCATGAACATTATGATGATCGACGAGTTTGGATGCCACTACATAACACATGCCGCAAACAAAGAGATCAACTTATCCAGAAAACACCTTTCCAGCCACTAAATCACCGAAGCCTTGAATGCCAGCCCTGTATCTACAACACTATAAAAGATTTCCAACAACTGTCAGATAACGACTGTCAACGAGTCGTTAAGCTAGAAGAAAAAATTGGCGCTCCCATGTTTTTCCCTGAAGATTATGAAGGCGCTAAGAGCGTTTCTGAAATAAGAGCCTTGTTTTTAAAAAAGGAAGATAACAATACTTCCACACATAGCTATTATAAAGGATTTTCCTCTAGCTGCAGCTGGTCTTATGGGTGTGGATTATAAATCTAGCTACTCTTCGTATCCATATTCTTTATACGTGCAAGATAACGACTCACATCACTTTGTGTAAAACGACAACGTTGCTCATTTAATAATGTCGCCCCTAATTGCTCCGAAATTTCACACATGACCGCCAGCATACGCTTAAGGTCTGACTTCGGGTCTTGTAAGGTTGTTGCGTCCATAAAAATCGTAACGCCTGGCGTTTGCACTTCATGCATATTTTCAATATCAAATGTCCCCGGCTCAATCGCGCTCACCACATCAAATATCACTTCTCCAGATTGAGAAATGGCCTGAAATGAACCACTGTCGCCATAGCTGAATTGATGGTCATAAAAAATTTGCGCAAGATCATCACCATAAAAGACATATCCTCTGGGTGCCATAACATGAAGCACAATAATCCCCTGCTCCAATGATGGATAGCCTGGCTCAGAATAGACATCCTCTCTTCTTTTTGGTACATCAGTAATTACTGCTTCTTTATCGATGCTTTCATTGCTGTACTCTTCAACAGCCACACTCTTTAGTTCATCATCCAGTGTTTTAACCGTCGTTTCTTCTATACTTGATGCGACAATCTCAGCAGAATCAGCCTCTGCAGGCTTATTTTCAGATGACTTCATCTCTTCAGTGACTTCCATTTTATTCATATTTTTATTGAGATATTTTTTACGTTGTACTCTGCGATACGCATCTAATAACAATAAAAGTATAATAAGAATACTAACAAGAAGAATAATTTTACTTTGATCCACGCTTCCGACCTAGAGTGTTGGGTTTTGTATATTGTATGAAAAAGGGAATAGTTTATAAAGAGGAGTGCGCCAGATTACCAACTTTCAATACAATAAATCGGCATATCATCTTTAACAACGCTATAACCACAGCGTGCCGTTTTACAAACTTTATAATTGTGCCTTTTTAACATACTAAGCTGACTTCCTGCTGCATCCAGCTGGCCATTTATAATTTGCAATGTAAAGGGCACTATGGGTGCTGATTTTTCCGTATAATCTTTCACATATGCCGCCAATATGAACGTGGGGTTTTTATCGCTGGCAATATCTAAAGAAAAAGCGCTAAAGCAAGCGGTTGAAAGTCTGCTTTCTATCGTTACTCCACTCTCAGAACCATAATGAAAAATGCCTTTTTGAGGATACAAGTACACCTTCAGTTGATTGACCTCATCTATGTCTTTCTGATTATCTTTGAGTTTATAGATAATATAGTCGATACCATTTTTTTCAAGCAGCGGGTTTTTAACTTTTTTATAGATAACACCCTCTTCAACCGCATAAATATGGGCTGCAATAAAAGCCGATAATATAATGGAAAAAACCGTCGTGATTCTTTTCACACGCACCTTTTAGATCGCAAAAAACTAGATTAGTATTTTTAAATCTAGACCAGAATCCAAATATTGTAAATAAAAGGGGCGCTTTTATAATGCCAAACTAACAACAATCCGTTAAAAAATATTATTTCTCTTAGGAGTACCGCTGTTTTAGGTATGTTAAAAACGCACGAAGACCCATAGCCTCACCGCCTTTTGGCTGCCCTGGCATTGCCTGTGCATTCCACGCCATCAAATCCACATGTATCCAGTCAGAATCTCGCACAAAATGCTGTAAGAATAAAGCAGCCGTAATACCACCGCCAACAGAAACTTTTGCGAGATTCGATAAGTCAGCAATATCTCCCTGGATGTGTGGCTGATAAGCCTTAAATAAAGGCATTCTCCAGAGGGGGTCATTTAATTTCTCTGATAAACCCTGCAAGGTGTTTGCCATGTTATCATCTGTTGCAAAAAGTGCCGGTAAATCCGTCCCCAATGCAACACGCATCGCACCTGTCAAGGTTGCAAAGTCAATAATCAAATCTGGCTGTTCACAATGCGCCTCATAGAGCGCATCGGCAAGCACAAGACGACCCTCCGCATCGGTGTTTTTCACTTCAACTGTTGTGCCATCACGCATGGTAATTACATCACTTGGCTTGAAAGCACGTTCATTGATTAAATTTTCAACACAAGGAATCAATACTCGTAATCGCACAGGTAACTGATAGTCCATGATTAAGCGAGCAAGCCCAAGCACATGTGCCGCGCCACCCATATCTTTGTGCATCAGCAACATTCCTGCTGCACCCTTTATATCCAAACCACCCGAATCGAAACAAACACCTTTGCCCACTAAGGTCAATTTAGGGTTTTTGTTATCACCCCAAATAATTTCAGCCAAACGTGGCTCACGGTGACTTGCCCGACCAACCGCATGTATGGCTGGATAATTTTGTTTTAAAAGCGCATCACCCACAATTTCTCGATAACTTGCTGAAAACGTTTGGGCTAATTTTTTAACCTGATTGGCTAACTCAGCAGGACCCATATCTTCAGCAGGCGTGGTAATTAGGTCACGAACCAAATAATGTGCTCGAATATATTTTTCAACTACCTTATATTTCGATGGTAGAAATAAGCGCACTTTATGCGCCACTGATTTCTTATAACGTGTGAAAGCATAATCGCCTAATGCAAACCCAATATATGCAGACTCTAGATCTAATAATTCATAAGGATCATTTAACTCATAGTCGCCCTCAGGTAAGGCCGAAACCAACCCACCCAATACCCATTTTCCATCGCCACCAACACAATAAATGACTTTTGACAGCGACCCATCTGTATTTGAAACAAAAGCCTTTGCGGCAGCTGTAGGTCTAAAATGGATTCCCCTTAGGTAGTTATTTTCAAATTCTGTTGCGTTATCATGTAACCATTCTAAATAGCAACCTTTATCCAATATCAAAACAGGGGTTGCATCTTGTTTTGCACGCGAATAAAAGCATGGAAGTGCCATAATAAAACTCCTTGATATAGAAATAGGCTCTAACGCTTAGCCTTTAAGCCAACCATTAAAATGATTGATGTCTTGAACAGATATGGTACCTGCATCATATTTAAGCTGTAACACGGCAATAATATAGCTGTATTTTGCAGAGGCTAGGTTTGTCATTGCTTGGAATAATAATTTTTGCTGATCCAATACATCTGTCACCGTTGCCGTTCCGACTTTATATTGCTCCAAGAACTGTTCATAAGATAATTTTGAAGCCTTAACGGATTGTGTAAGGGCCTGTACTTGATTAACAAATGAAATCACATTATTAAAATCATTACTGGTTGTTTGCTCAAGCGAGCGAGTCGCATCAATGGTCGTGTACTGTTGCGCTTCATAATTCTTTGCCGCTTGAATCTTTGTAGCAAAATCTGTGCCGCCATTAAAGATATTCCACGTTAAATTCAACCCGACATAACCGCTTCGAGTATGATTAGGCGTAATGCCCGTTGCAGCAATAATCGCATCATTACCCACATTATTAGCAATAGTATAACTTGCCGTCAAAGATAAACTTGGTAGAAATAAACTATTTGCCACGCCAACCAATGAATAATTCGCCTCAGTTGCATACCTTTGAGCGATTAAATCATAGTTATGTTTTTTTGCCAAAGCAATCCAGCTACTAACATCATTTGGTGTCGGATCCACGTAAGAAACATTATCACGCAAAGGCGCAAAGCTCTCTTGTAGTACCCCCGTCAAAGAATACAAATCATAATGATTTACTTTTAACGTATTCTTATCTTGGATCAATGTCGCTTGTGCGGTATAGAATGTGGCTTCTGCCTGTTTAACATCGGCATCCGTTGACATACCATTATTAAACATTAATTGTGTGCGATCTAATGTACTTTTTGAGGATTTTAAATTTGCTTCCGAGAAAGAAACGTTATCTTCTGCTAAAAGAATATTAAAATAGGCTTCCGCCACTTGTAGAATAAAGCTTTGCTGCTGTCCTTGGTAAGCTGCTCCTGCTTGTGCTGCCACCTGTCTAGAGTATTGATACCCAGTGAAAACAGCATAATTGAAAATTTGCTGATTCAAAACAAGGTTTAGGCTTCCCGTTTTGAACGAACCTGAAACATTTCCAGCCGCACCACCACCTGAGTCCGCATTGGTCACACTGAGAGAACCGACCACAGCCACATTAGGCAATGCTTCCCCAAGACTGACGCCCACGATCTCACTGGTTGCGCTCATCGTTGCTTCTTGGGATTTTAATAATGGAGAATTATTTATGGCTTCTTGGTAAACCTCTATCAAGTCTTTACTGGTTGTTGAAGTAGTCAATGCATAGGATGGCACAACCGTGGTGCTCCCCATCAACAGTAATAACAATACCTTAGACTTAAATTTCATTTTCATACCCACATTAGCCGACTATTGCAGAGTATAGCAAAGTTTACGCAAAACTATGATATAACCAACTGATTTTCTACCCATTGATAAGCACTTTCAATGGCCTCATCAAGTTTTTCAGGATCCGTGCCACCTGCTTGCGCCATATCGGGGCGACCACCACCCTTCCCACCAACCTGTTTTGCAACATAGTTAATTAAAACGCCAGCCTTATAATTTCCAGAAATAGCTTTAGAAACACCTGCTGCTAACTGCACTTTTCCATCATTTGCCGTTCCCAAGATGATGATAATATTATTATGTTTGGATTTTAGCTGGTCAATGTGTTCACGCATAATTTTCATATCCACTTCTGGCATGACTTTTGCATACACCAACACATTGCCAATTTTCTTCATGACATCTTGCGAAGCACTATGAGAAATGCCTGATGCTATTTGCGTTTTTAGGCGTGAAATTTCCTTTTCTTGCCCTTTACTCATAGCAATTAGCTTTTCCAGTTTATCTATCGTTGTTGAAGAGGTTGCCTTAAGTAATGATATCATTTGTTTTAAGGTTGCTTCTTTATTAAGTGCAAATTTTTCTGCTTTGTTACCCGTAACCGCCTCAATACGTCGAATACCCGAAGCAATGCCCGTTTCAGAAGTCATCCTAAAATACCCAATATCACCAGTTTGGCGAACATGCGTACCACCACATAATTCAATCGAAAAATCTCCCATACGTAACACGCGCACCATCTCACCGTACTTTTCCCCAAACAGCGCCATTGCACCCATTTCGGTTGCCTGCTCTGGTGTGGTCACAATCGTTTCAACCACAAAGTTATTTCTAATTTGTTGGTTCACCAGTCTTTCTACTTGCGACAACTCTATTTCAGTCACCGCTTGCAAATGCGTAAAGTCAAAACGCAATCTGTCATCATCCACATGTGAACCTTTTTGCTCAACATGCTCACCCAGCACCTGTCGGAGAGCTGCATGCAGTAAATGTGTTGCCGAATGATTGTGCGCCACTTCTTCTCGGCGTGCCAACTCAATCATTGCCGTCACTTCATCTGAAATAGCCAATTCACCTGCAACCACTTTTCCATAATGAAACACGGCTTGATTATTTTTTTGCACATCATACACATCAAATTTGGAGCCAAAAGTTTCAATTACGCCATGATCGCTCACCTGCCCCCCTGACTCGGCATAGAATGGCGTTTCATTTAACACAATGATGCCCTCTTCACCCATTTTCAATTCAGCTACAGGTTGACCGTCTTTGTATAGCTCAAGGATTTTTGACTCAGTTGTACCTGCGCTATACCCTAAGAATTCAGTCTTACTTTCAGAATTTAACACGTCATTATAATCTATTGAAAATTGACTGGCTGATTTAGCGCGATTGCGTTGCGCTTCCATACACTTATTAAAACCCGCCTCATCCACGGTTAATCCTTTCTCACGTGCGACATCAGCCGTTAAATCAAAGGGGAAACCATAAGTATCATACAACTTAAAAGCCAAGTCTCCTGGAATTTCTTTCTCCACAATTTGGTCAAGGTTCTGTTCAAATAACTTCATACCGATATCTAATGTTTTAGAAAACCGTGCTTCTTCACGTTTTAACGCTGCGATAATTTTTTCCTTGTTCTCCACCAGCTCAGGGTAAGCATCTCCCATTTCTGAAACCAACACAGGCACTAACTTATGGAAAAAATGTGCTTTTGCACCCAACTGAAATCCATGTCTGGCTGCACGCCGAATAATACGTCTGAGCACATATCCACGTCCTTCATTCGACGGCATAATGCCATCGGCAATTAAAAAGGAACACGAGCGAATATGATCCGCAATTACTTTTAAAGAAGCATGAGATAAGTCATCCACTTCTAAAATTTTAGTGGCTTCCTTGATCAAGGTTTGGAATAAATCAATATCATAATTATTGTGTACGCCTTGTAAAATCGCAGCAATACGCTCCAATCCCATACCCGTATCCACAGAGGGATTTGGAAGATCTTCAAGTGTCTCATCCGCCTGACGATTATGTTGCATAAACACAACATTCCATATCTCGATATAGCGATCACCATCTTCATCAGGTGAACCTGGAGGACCACCTGCGACACCCTCACCATGATCATAAAATATTTCCGTGCAAGGTCCACAAGGACCTATATCACCCATAGACCAAAAATTATCTTTCGCACCAATTCTAGAAATACGCTTTGGATCAACCCCAATTTCATTAATCCATAATTTCTCTGTTTCAGAGTCTCCCGCAAAAACACTTATCCATAATTTTTCTTTTGGGAGCTTCACAACCTCTGTCAAAAATTCCCACGCATAAAGAATCGCATCACGTTTAAAATAATTGCCAAAACTAAAATTTCCTAACATCTCAAAAAAAGTGTGGTGACGCGCAGTATACCCCACATTTTCCAAATCATTATGCTTGCCGCCTGCCCGAATACATTTTTGAACCGTTACGGCTCTTGCATAATCACGCTTATCCGTACCCAGAAAAACATTTTTAAATTGCACCATTCCCGCATTGGTAAAAAGTAATGTTGGGTCATCTGATGGAATTAGCGAGCTACTGGCAACCGAGGCATGCCCTTTAGAAATAAAATAATCTTTGAATAATTTCCTAACTTGGTTAGTCTTCATTTTAATGCGTCCTAATTCCTTTAACAGCTAGAATAATAAACGAATATAGCGACTTTTTCCATACATAGCCCGCTCAAAGTTTCGACTTTATATTGCCGTAGGTTTGCTCACTACTCTATGACCTCTATCTTAGGTTTCCCCCATGCCCCAGATACTCTAAAATCAACCAAACCTTTATCTGCTAAAAGCGTACTGCCGATTAACTTGTCTGCCATAAATGTCACCACCCCCACAAGCGGACCGCCCACAAAACCTGCTGCAACTGCCATGCTGCCCGAGAAATGTGGCTGTACTTTTACCTCTTGATCAATTTCTTGGTCTTTAAAATTGATTTCACCATTCATTAAGAGGTCAAAGCTAGGTCCAAATACCTGAACCTGCGGGGAGGTTTTCGCAATACCATCATGCATTTTATAATTGCCCAATAATTTGTTAAAAAATAGACCCGTGGAAGAAAGAGATGTTTTTAAGTTAAATAGTCCACCGATATAGGATTCAACACTAAAAACCCCAATAAGTTTTGCCACACCAGGTTTGATTTTTTCAATTACACCATCTTTGATATTAAACATAAATGAACCATCAAGCCTGTCTATTTGCGGCAGCAGCGTTTTGTCCCAAGAAAGCTTTGCCGAGAGTGCACCACTACCATCTACCATATAGTTTTGATAACCAAGACTATCGATAAAATCGCCCCAATTAGAGGAAGTTGCACTCACATTCACCTCAACATTATTGTGATATCCATATGCTTTCGCTGCCCCTAAAAAAATCGTTCCTTTTTCACTAAACATAAACGCTGGGATTTCGACACCAAGACGCATAGGCTTCAACGCAACTTGAAAATGCTCCGCCTTTAATTTTCCTAGTTGCAAATTTTCAATACTCATGTTAACGGCTGGCAGATTCGCCAGCTGTAATGCGCTCATATCAAACCGTCCAAAACCTCCGCTCTTTATATCTGATAAATCCAAAAGCTTATAATTTACGTTCCAAGGTTGACTTACATTATATGGCATAATAAGCGCGCCATCTGCTGCATTTTTTGCATGCAACGTAAGCTGCCAATTTTCAGGTGTTTGGTGACTGTCAATATCAACATCTTTCCAAGAAATACCCCAGCCACTTAGTTGCTTAACCTTCATCGAAATGCTTGGGGCATAAGTTGCGATTTGCTTTCTAAAAAGGCAATCATAAGGCAGACGCATAGGAATACAGGTCGCCAATATATTTTTCCTATCTGTTTGCTCAAGAAGACTTTGACCTACAGGAAAAACGTTAGCGTAATTAATTCCACGCTGCCTCTTCACATCGCCGGTCAAAAATGCGAGCCAATGCTCCACATTAAGATGATTCAGATTTGCATTAATCATTAAAGCCCGCAAATCTAATTGGGCACTTTGATCCAGCTGCGAGCTAAGCCCCACGTTGACTCTATCACCTAATGTCGTTGTTAATTTAAGCTTGTCGCCATTCCTTTGGGCATGTAATTTAAAAGGTAAAATCTGGTATTTATTTTTAGAAAATGGGTAAGGGTATGCACTCTGTAAACCATATAAGTCTGATGTCAACAATACTGAGCTAATTTCTGGCTGTAAGTCCACGTCTGCTTTAAAAGCGGTATAACCTGATAACAGCCCTTGATATGACTTAGACATCCACTTATTAAAGAGCGATGCGGGCATCATTCCCTCTATCTTTAAATGCTCATCATTATGCCTAATCATTTTACGTAAGTGCTGTGTGGACTTTACGGACACAAAAGCCTGTTGATCAAACCATCCTGTTAGATTTTTAATTTCGAAGTCATCCTTATCAAAAATAATATCACTATTAATGTTGTACAGTGAAATATCCAAAGGTTTGAAGTAAATCATACCCTTCTCAAATTGCACAAACCCATTCACTTCATCCTTTGCTTCTGGCTGATCCAAAGGGAATTTAAGATTTAAACCCAACTTTGTTTTCCCAGAATAAGTCATGTATTTTAGAAATTGGGGTAACTCTTTACTTAAAGGAGAATGCAAAGCATACTCAATACCTTGATTTCCGTTCGCCTCCCCTGTGGTTTTAATCCCGATATATGATGGCTCTCCTGCTGCAATATTGGGCACCACTACCTCCCCATTATGGAGCGTAATGCCCATTGTTTTGGCATGATTCACAATCGCCGTAAATCGAGGGCCATCAAAATTCACTTCACCATTAATCTCAGAAATCAGTGGCCAACCAACATCCGGGGTGATGGATGCATTTTTTACTTTACCATGAATGCTAAATTCACTATCTGGGCTATCATAAAGAAAGTCATCCAGAACACCTATCATCTTCATTGTCGCTGTAAGCTTCTCAACCGAAATGATATTCTTCACCAGCCATGTGTAAAGCTTTGGTTTTAACTCAGACCTTGGTAAAAATCTCGCATAAAGTTTCCCAACATTTTCTCCCTTTAGAGATGAGGTTATGTTTACTTTTGTTTTTTTAAGATGTTCCGATGGAATATTCAAATTCCCATTTACCTGGAAATCAATATCTTTATTTGAGAGTTTCAAGTCACGGACATTGACAAGCCATTGACTCCGCTCTTGCGTCCACTGCAACCCCCCATCTATTTTTAACGCCGGCCAACCTTTCTCAAAAACGGCATTCTCACCTAATATAAAATCTTTCGCGTTGAAGGACAACGAACCTCGTTCCGGCGCTATTTTGAACTGTCCTGCCAAACCTTTCAAAATAGGCTTCCCATCATGATCTAACCATGAAACATCTTTAAATTCCGAGGATAGTTGATATAGTTCATCTCGATCATTTTTAAGTTTGAATGAAAATTTCACATGTTGCAACAGTCCACTAAACTGGCTCAAATAAAATTGTTCTTTAAACGAATCCGTCCCATCTTTGTAGCCAGGCGCAAACAACATATTCTTAATACGAGAGAAAAACCTCAGGTCTAAAAGGCCCGCATGAAGCTTAATACTCTGCCCATCATGAGAGGATAAAGATGCAGCCCCAACATCTTTAAAAATATATTGTCGACCATGATCATCTTTGATTTCAGGAAAAACATGCGCCGACCAACCATCCCTTAGTAGCAACCAAGTTGCCTTAAGTTTAAATGAATCAAAAGCAAGGTCATCCCGCTTCTTCTCACGTGAAACAATAAAATCTTTGACATCTATATTTGCATTTATGCCTGAAAAATCATATAAATCAAATTGTGAATAAATTACACCATGAATGCCATTATAAGTATATTGGATAGATTCATCTTCAAGAGCCTGAGGTAATTTTACCGCGCCACTTCTCCCCTGCAACATATAGTTCAAGCGAACATTGACTTTAGGTTTTGAAAAAAATCCTGGCTTATTTATATTTACTGTTAATGAGGTACTATTTTTTGCGTTATTTTCAACCTGCGCTTTTGCGGTTAAGGTATAATGAGCATACCCGTATCGTGCCGTTTTATCTTGTTGCCAATCCAACGTAAATGGCACCGAGATAGAGCCGCCCTTCTGCATATCCAAGGTGAGCATTGCATGATTTATCTTAATTTTTTCCTGAGATGCCAACCAAGTATAACTACGCGTTAAAACATCTTGAACAACGCTCTTTCTTAACGTCAGCAATGGTGTCCAGTCAAATTTATTCTCTGTTCCTTTTGCACGAACCTTTAATCCATCCACAACAACACTATTCGCACTCGGTCGCCAGCTAAGCAATGATTTCCACAAACTCAATTCTAATTGTATTTTTGAAATTTTTACTGAAACACCGCCATCTGGCTTCTGAAGCTTAAAATGAGTGATCGTCAACACTGGTGTCATTTCTTCCCATTTTACTGTGCTCGTCTCAAAGCTAACCTTTGAGTCCGTCAGATATGCGAGCTCCGCCTCCACCTTATGGCGATACTCTGGCAATAACGTCGCAATAGAATAAGCGCCAATTGCTACAAATATAATAAAGGCGCTAAAAAGCACTAAACTCCATGCAATAATCAAACGCCAGCGGATAAACATGAATTACATTAAGATAAGATCGTACATTTCTTGAGGATAGCTCATTTCTGCTTGTAATTTAATAGGCCTCCCAATACTAACTTCTAACTCACCCAACCCTGAGGATTCATCATTCATGAGTGCATCCACTATTTTATGTGAGGCAACCAATAAAAAACCATCCGAAGCACAGGCGCCAGACTCTCGCTGCAACTCCCTAAATATTTCATAACAAATCGTTTGAACAGACTTAACCATCCCTTTCCCATGACAATGTTGGCAAGGTTCACATAAGAATTGTGTTAAGCTTTCCTGCGTCCGTTTGCGTGTCATTTCAATCAAACCAAGATCTGTAAATTCTGAAATATTTGTTCTAGCGTAATCTCGACCAAGTACTTGCAATAAAGTTTGCCTGACAAGTGTTTTATGTTCCTCATCATTCATATCAATAAAATCGAGAATGATAATGCCCCCCAAGTTGCGAAGCCTCAGCTCCCGCCCAATTGCTTTCGCCGCTTCCAGATTCGTTTTAAAAATGGTCTCTTCTAGGTTAATCAATCCTACATAGGCGCCGGTATTGATATCTATTGTGGTCATCGCTTCTGTTTGATCAACAATCAAATAACCGCCCGATTTTAATGGCACACGCCGTTCGATTGCTTTCGACAACGCCTCTTCAACCCCATACATGTCAAAAATAGGATTTTCACCTTCATAATAATCTAGCCGTTCCCGCACCCCAGGCACAAACTTATCAGCAAAGCCACATAGTTCGCTAAATGTATCCAGGTTATCAATCCGAATTTTATCGACCTGATCATTGACAAAATCTCTCAATGTCCGAGTATGGAGTCGTAAGTCCTCATAAACCACACTAGGGCAAGCACTTGAATGGCTGGAATCCAATACATCTTGCCATAGCCGTATCAAAAATTGCACATCACGTTTTAATGCTTCTGCCTGAACTCCTTCAGCAACCGTACGAACAATAAAGCCACGAGGCGCTTCACTCTCTAGCGCGCTTTTCATTTCAGTTTGTAAACGCTCTCTTTCCATCTCATCTTCTATTCGCAATGAAATACCCACGTGATCCATATCTGGCATATGCACCAAATAACGAGAAGCAAGCGATGCGTGCCCACTTAAACGTGCGCCTTTTGTACCAAGCGGATCTTTAAGCACTTGAACTAAAATTTCTTGCCCCTCTTTCAACCATTTGCGCACATCTGCTGCCGCACTATTTAGGTCAATAGGCTCATTTTTCTCATTAAAATGAGGCATGACATCTGAAACATGTAGAAATCCTGCTCGCTCTAAACCAATATCAATAAAAGCGGCTTGCATCCCTGGCAATACGCGCAATACTTTTCCCTTATAAATATTTCCTACGATGCCACGCTGGTTCGCGCGTTCAAAATGCACTTCTTGGAAAACACCATCTTCTATAATTGTCACTCTTGTTTCGTGTGTGGCAACATTCATTAAAATTTCAGTTTTAACCCTATGTTCCATAACTATACCCTTTGTCTTAATATTTCAATTCCACACTTCTCTAATAATTTTGCTGTTTCAAAATGAGGTAAGCCCATAATTCCCGTATAACTTCCACGGAACGTTTCTACAAAAATGGCACCTAATCCTTGAATACCATAACTACCCGCTTTATCTTCTGGCTCACCAGATGCCCAATAGCGATGAATTTCCGCATCCGATATATCTCGAAATTTAACTTCACTAACTTGCCTATCTTGGTAGATGTGCCCCTCAAAGGCAACGGCTATCATGGTGTAAACTTTATGCCAACGCCCTGAAAGCAAGCGCAACATCTGCTTTGATTTAGCTAATGAAGCTGGTTTCCCCATGATAATATCATCCGCAACAACAATCGTATCGGCAACCAATACAGGAACGTTATCCCCTACTTTGTGGAAAGCGGCTTTTAGTTTTTCTAAGGTCACACGGGAAATATAATCATCAGGTTTCTCGCCAATATGGATTTCCTCATTCACATCAACGGAAAACTGCTTATAACGGATAGATAATTGCGATAATAATTCTGCCCTACGAGGCGATTGGGAAGCAAGGTATAAATCAAACACAGAAGGGAGTCTCATCAAAGAATTATGATGGGCCAGTATACCTAATCGTTATTTAAAAAATGAGAAGTATCGAGCATAAACGTGTATTTTGATTATTTTCCAATCAACTTAGCCTTGAGCTTGGTGCTAGAGAACATAATCATGGCAAAAACCAAGGTACAAATTCCAATAACAAGAAACACATCGGTATAGGAAATAAGCGTATGCAACTTATCATTTTGCAACACCTCACCCTCTGTTGAAACAAGAGACGCAACATGGCCACCTAGCATACTGCCTATTGCAAGGAAAACAAACCACATCCCCATTGCAAATCCAGACATTGCCGCAGGCACTAATTCCGCCACCATCGCAACGCCAAGCCCTGAGATCAAAAGCTCACCCGTAGATTGTAATCCATAGCTTAACACCAACCAACCCGCTGAAACGACACCCTCATCATTTGCAAAAAATCTTGAAAAATAGAGTGAAATAAACGCAAGCCCACATAATAACATCCCAATAGCAAACTTGTTATAAATACTGAAGCCAAAGCGCGTGTCTTTAGATTTCATATAATAATACGCTAAAACTGGACTCATCACGATAATCCAGAAAGGGTTTAATGACTGAAAACTTTGTGCCGTGATTGAGAAACCAAATAAACTATGCTCAACATTGTTAATGGCATAAAAATTAATTGAGGTTTGCATTTGAACATAAAGAATTTTATAAACGATTGCCTCTGCCATTAAAATCAACGCCAAAATCATACGCCTTCTTTGGACACTCACTTGCTCAGAAGTTTTTTTCAAAAAAGCACCAATGACAACCGCTGAAACAATCCATACCGTAATTTGAGCATACAATACATGCTTTAACATTAGCTCTGTGATATAAACCAATACCACTAAACTAATCAATGTAACCGCCAGATACCTATAGTTTAAAGCTCTTTTACCTGCCGCGGTATGAATATGGCTTAAGGAATTTTTTGAAAACGCAAAGGTTACCAAGGCAAGAACCATCCCTATCGCAGCAACAACAAATGAGGTTTGAAAGCCGTAGTGCTTGCTAATTAACGGAGAAAAGAAAAGCCCCAGGACCGCGCCGATATTAATCGCCATATAAAACATGGTAAAAGCATTATGTATAAGCTGAGGGTTATCTGTTGGATAACATTTCGCAAGCAGACTTGAGGGATTTGATTTAAATAGTCCCGTCCCCACACAAATTAATGCCATTGCCCAATAAACGGTATTTATATCGCCAAATCCTAGCAACAAATACCCTACCAACATCACGAGCAAGCCCAAAACAATCGTTCTTTTTGCACCAAGAATATTATCGCCGATAAAACCGCCCAGTACGATAAAACCATACATTAATGAGGAATATGCGCCAAATAGGACAAAAGCTTGAGAATTCGTCAGTCCAATTCCTTGAACAAAAAATAGAACCGCAATGGCAATGACCGTTGCGTAACCAAATCGCTCCCATATTTCCAACATAAATATCATGTAAAATACTTTTGGGTGCTTAAATGATTGTGCGTCAGCCATAATTTTTCTTTTTTATAATTATTTGTGTTTTATAGAGGTGAACATGCCATAAACACATTTAAAATATGTGCCACATAATAGCACACACGCTCTTTTAATGAGATCTTTTTTTAATGCTTGAATCGAACGGAATTAAAATGCTTTTATATTTCAATACAGTACTCACTAAAAATAAAGCCTTCGTCCATCTAATAGATAGCAGAGCCCTTTGATACTACGATAAACAAACCAAACCCATGAAAAAAGCATCAACAACCAACCAAGCAGCGCGCCAATAACTGTGAACACAAGCACCACGCCTAGAATCGTCCACAATATTGAATACCAGAATGAACGTATCGCATAACGATAATGATCCATCATTAACGAAGTTTGACGATAGGTATCCTTATTAATAAAGGCAATCAATACGCCCAACAGCGTGAGCAGCCCAGCCGACAAGAACACCCCGATTAAATATAGGATATAGACCGCTTTCATCGAAGTCGCGCCGGGTGGAACATTTGAATGATAAATCTCTCTTTCTGTATGTTGATTCACGGATATATCTCCTTATGTATTATGATTCCCTTGGTTTCATAATTGTTGGTTTCAAATAGTTCAAGTCATGCTTTGGATAATCCAAAGTATAATGCAATCCTCTACTTTCTTTACGTTTTTTGGCCGATTTCACCATCAGCTCACCCACTAAAACCAGGTTTCGTAATTCCAGTAAATCACCTGTAAGCTTAAAATCAGAGTAATACTCAAAAACCTCTTTTTTCAAAATATCAATACGACGCGCAGCACGCTCCAATCGGCGGTCACTACGAACAATCCCCATATAATTCCAAAGAATCCAGCGCAACTCTTGCCAATTATGCAGGATAAATACCTCTTCATTAGAGTCAGAAACCTGCGCTTCATCCCAAGGTTTGATCTCAGTGGTAGGGCTTATCTTCGATAAATTTTGTTTGATATCTTCGCTTGCAGCCGTGGCATACACCAAGCATTCAAGCAAAGAATTACTTGCCATCCTATTCGCACCATGCAATCCAGTATAGGTGACTTCTCCTGCAGCATATAGCCCATCAATATCTGTACGGGCATGATCATTCACCATCACACCGCCACAAGTATAATGTGCTGCAGGCACTACGGGCACTGGTTCTTTTGTCATATCAATACCAAGCGCCAACAACGTTTCATAAATTGTCGGAAAATGTGTGGTAATAAAATCTTTTGGCTTATGTGAGATATCTAGATTCACATGCGAAACCCCTAAACGTTTCATCTCATAATCAATGGCTCTTGCCACAATATCACGAGGTGCCAGCTCCGCACGCTCATCAAAACAGCTCAAAAAACGCTCGCCTGTAGGCAATCGCAAATAAGCCCCTTCACCTCGCAATACTTCACTTAAAAGAAAGGAACTTCCTGCTGGGTGATATAAGGAGGTAGGATGAAACTGATTAAACTCCATATTCGCCACACGACAACCCGCTCGGTAAGCGACCGCAATGCCATCTCCACTAGAGACCACTGGGTTCGTCGAATACATATAGGCCCGAGAAGAGCCACCCGTCGCTAGAATGGTGGCCTTAGCCACAAAGGTTTCTACTTTTTTTGATTTGTCATTTAAGGCATAAGCCCCCACACAACGTTGATCATCTTTGATAATATCAACAACGTTATAATCCTCATACACTGCAATATTTTTATGGGCACGCACCAAACTTGTTAACGTAGTCTGCACGGCTTTTCCTGTCGCATCGTCTGCATGTATGATTCGCCGATAAGAGTGACCACCTTCCTGAGTAAGGTGGTAAGGTTGATTTCCGTCATAATCAGGATCACCTTTTGTAAACTTAACGCCTTGATCAATTAACCATTCGATGCTTTCTTTGGCATTTTCAACCGTAAAACGGACTGCAGCCTCATCGCAAAGACCATCACCCGAAATCAACGTATCCTGTATATGTAAATCGCAAGAGTCACCTTCATCCATTACAGCGGCAATGCCACCTTGTGCATAAAAGCTAGAGCCATCACCTAAATTCGTTTTGCAAATGACCGCAACTTTATAAGTATCCGCAAGTTTAAGCGCACTGGTTAAACCTGCGGTGCCTGCCCCCACAATTAAAACATCAACTTTATGCTGCATACTCCTACCCAACCTTCGCTTTTCTTTGCGTGCTTATGAAATTTTAGTTAATCGTGCATATTTCGCCACTAAAACTTTTGCGCCATACCCACCTTTAAAATCCACATGTAAACGTGCATCCTCACCATCACCCTCATTGCCCAAAAAAACACCCATCCCAAATTTGGCATGTTCCACAATATCACCTTGCTTGTATTGGGAGCCTATTGGGGAAGTGTGAGAAGCAATCGCTTTCGCTCGCTTATTTAAAAAATCTGTTGGAGAGACCCCAAACCCAAATGTTTTTGGTTTCGTATTTCCCATTCGAACAGATTGCGTATGCTCTTTAGGAATTTCATTTAAAAATCTGGATTTCATTGGAAAGCTAGATTCTCCATACTGAAACCGTGAAGTCGCATAACTGATGGTTAATGCTTTCATAGCACGGGTAATACCCACATAGCATAAGCGTCTTTCTTCTGAGAGCTTTTCTTCCATATCCACTGAACGAGAAGTTGGAAACAAACCTTCTTCTAAACCCACCATATAAACATGTGGAAACTCCAAGCCTTTCGCTGAATGCAGTGTCATAAGCTGAACCGCTGGCGTATTTTCATCTGCCTGAGATTCACCCGATTCCAATACGGCAAAAGCTAAAAACTCTTGCAACATTTCCTGTTCTTCCACTACATCCACAGGCGGGTTAAAATTCTGAGCCGCATTCACCAGCTCCTGCATATTTTCCAATTTTTGTTGTGCCTTTTCATGCTTGCTACTTCCATGAAATTCAAGCAAGCCAGAGCCTTCCAGTACCACTTTTATTTTATCTGCTAATCCTAATGGCTGGATAAGTGACTTCATCCCGTTGATCATCACGATAAAGGTTTTGATTGTATTCAATGCTTTGGCGGGTAAAAGTTTGGCTTCAACCATATCCTCTGCAGAGGCCCATAATGACAAATGGCTATCTCGAGCATATTCACGTATTTTATCAATTGTCCTTAAACCAATCCCACGAGTTGGCACATTAATAATACGCTCAAAAGCAAGATTATCTTCTGGCATGGCAATCAAACGCAGATATGCCAACACATCTTTAATTTCAGCACGTTCAAAATAGCGCACGCCCCCATAAATACGGTAAGACACTTTTTGCGTAATTAAAGCTTCTTCTAGTGCACGTGATTGCGCATTCGAGCGATATAATATTGCCACCTGATCCGCCGACACACCCATTTTAAGTTTATCGGCAATTTTAGTGGACACATAAGCCGCTTCATCTCGCTCACTTACCGCCTCATAAATCGCAATTGGCTCACCCTTGTCCCCATCAGACCAAAGGTTTTTACCCATACGCTCTTCATTATTGGCAATCACTGCATTGGCGGCATCTAAGATCGTTTGAGTTGAACGATAATTTTGCTCTAATTTAATCACCGAGACAGGCGCATATTCTTTTTGGAACTTAAAGATATTCTCAACTTTTGCACCACGCCAACCATAAATAGATTGATCATCATCACCTACCGCCATAATAGAATTCTGGGTGGTCACTAACAGTTTAAGCCAATCGTATTGGATCTTATTCGTATCCTGAAACTCATCCACCAAGATTACCTTAAAACGATCTTGATAGGATCGGCGCACCCCTTCATTCTGATCAAATAAATCATGAACATACAAAAGCAAATCCGCAAAATCTAAAGCCTTATCAACTCGTAGCTGAGTTTCATATGCCTGAAATGCTTTGATATAAGTGTAGTCATATCGACTATCCGAACTATGCAGAGAATCCGCGCGAACTCCCTCATCTTTTCGTGCCCCAATAAAAGCCCGAATTGTCCGGGGCGGATAAATTTTATCGTCTATATTCAAGTCTTTGACAATCTTCTTAACGATTTGTAACTGATCGTCCTGATCTAATATTTTAAACTGTGGATCAAGTCCAATCTCTCCAGCATGTCGTCGCAATAAACGATGAGCAATGCCATGAAACGTACCAATCCACATGCCGTGTGTGGATATATCTAATAATGATTCGACCCGAGAGCGCATTTCTTTGGCGGCTTTATTCGTAAACGTCACGGCAAGAATATTCATGGGTGGAACACCCTGTTCATTGACCAGCCATGCAGTACGGTGTGTTAAAACACTGGTTTTGCCACTTCCGGCTCCCGCCAGAACGAGCATATTTTCATTATCGGCGATAACGGCTTTTTTTTGCTCTGGATTGAGCGACTCAACTGTGTTCATTTAAAAAGATGATTCATGCAATATTTATCCGTAGAATCGTAGCAGAAAACATGTGGATATGATACATTTGTGCCGTTATCTGTCTCATACAAAGATGAAAGAAATTATTTTTGCGCCCGTAGCTCAGCTGGATAGAGTGTTGGCCTCCGAAGCCAAAGGTCGGATGTTCGAATCATCTCGGGCGCACCAAGTCATACCCCAATAAGTACAACCGTTAATCTTTCCTAGTGTTTACAGACCGCTTTACGGTATAATCAGCAAAACACTGCAAATGGTTTTATCCCCATGTCGGATCAAAAAGAAAAAGCAAAAACCACCCACTTCGGTTATGACGATGTTGCTTGGGAAGATAAACAAAAAAAAGTGGCAGAAGTTTTTCACTCTGTTGCCCCAAAATATGACCTCATGAACGATCTTATGTCCATGGGAACACATCGAATCTGGAAACACTTCACCATTAAAAAAGCCAATGCTAGACCAAGATATAAAGTTCTTGATCTTGCAGGTGGTACAGGTGATCTTGCTTATAAATTTTGCAAACTTGTGGGTGATAAAGGTCAAGTTATATTGAGTGACATTAATCAATCTATGCTTGAAATTGGTAAAGAAAAGCTGACCGATCGTGGCTGTATTGGCAATATAAACTATGTTCAAGCCAATGCTGAATGCCTGCCTTTTAACAGTAACACCTTTGACATTATCACCATTAGTTTTGGTCTACGGAATGTCACTGACAAAGATGCCACGCTTCGTTCCATGTATCGCACCATCAAGCCTGGTGGAAAAGCCATGATCTTAGAGTTTTCAAAACCCTTGTTACCAATGCTTAGCAGTATTTATGATCAATACTCTTTTTCAATTTTACCTTTCTTGGGAAAAATATTGTTGAATGATGCGGAAAGTTACAAATACCTTGCAGAATCTATTCGCAAGCATCCAGATCAAGAAACCCTTAAAACAATGATGGAAAATGCAGGTTTCGAGGATTGCACTTATCATAACCTCACTGGTGGCATTGTGGCACTTCATATCGGTTATAAATACTAGGAGAACCTATGTTTAGCGCGCTCAAATTCAACCCTTTTGAGTTCAATCTTTTTAATGCTACGTTACTCAGTAGCATTTGTAATCACACCTTGAACTTAGATCCGCAAAAAGAATATCTGCTTGAGAAACTAAACGCAAAGTCTCTCACCATCATCATTAGTGATTGGCATAAAATCATCAATATAACCCCCACATCCTCCGAATTAATAATTAGCAATACTCTTCCTGAAACATCCGCTGACTGCGCACTTAAAGGTAGCTTGTCAGACCTTATTCAAATGGGTTTGTCTAAAGAACCGCAATCTTTCATACAAGATGGTACAATCGAACAGTCTGGAAGTTTTCATGTCCTGTCATCCTATCAAACCCTATACAATGCTTTAGACATTGAGTGGGAACATCATCTTGCACAAAAAATTGGGATTACACCTGCCCATATTCTGCTTACCCCCTTCAAGATGGCGACCAAATGGCTAAAGAACAGTAACCAAAAGTTTATACATGAATTAGACGACTATCTTCACGAAGAAACCAAGCTATTCCCACCAAGGGAAGAAATAAATGATTTTTTTGAAGACATACAATCCTTACAAAATGATCTTGACCGACTTGAAGCCAGAATAAACTTATTATCTAAAAAGAATGAGACCGAAAATGAAACGCATTAAAAAATGGTGGCGATTAGTGTATATCGCTTATATTTGGAATAAGTATAACCTTGTCGATATTGTTGCTGACCTGCCTCTAATGCGACTGTTACGCTTCACCATGTATCTAAATCCCCTTTATTGGACCAGCAATAAAAAACAACTTCCACGCGGGGAACGTTTAAGACTTGCCTTAGAGACACTGGGGCCCATCTTTATTAAGTTTGGACAAGCGCTCTCAACTCGACCTGACTTAATCCCACCAGACTTAGCCATTGAGTTGTCAAGATTACAAGATAAAGTTCCCCCATTCCCGGAGGACGAATCTGTCGCCATTATCGAAAAAGCACTGGGAAAACCCGTTGAGATTATTTTTGCCAGTTTCACTAAAAAACCTTTAGCCTCAGCATCTATTGCGCAAGTACACTCTGCGACACTCCACAACGGCAAAGAAGTCATCGTCAAAGTGCTTCGACCGGGGATCAAGAAAGTACTTCTCAATGATACAGCGTTGCTAACCTCAATTGCCACCATGGCAGAACGCTACATCACAGCAACAAAACGCTTAAAGCCTACCGAAGTTGTGTCAGAAATTAAACGAGATTTAATGGATGAACTCGATATGTTACGTGAAGCGGCTAATGCATCACAACTTAGGAGAAATTTCAAAGATAGTCCCATTCATTACGTTCCAGAAATCCACTGGGATTACTGTAATCGTGACATCCTTGTGATGGAAAAAGTCCACGGGGCTCGTGCCTCTGATGTTGACACGCTAAGAGAAAAAGGTGTCAATCTAAAACTGCTTGCTGAACGCGGTGTTGAAATTTTTTACACGCAAGTTTTTAGAGACTGTTTTTTTCATGCTGACATGCACCCTGGAAACATTTTTATTGATACCACCAACCCCAAGGACCCCGGCTATATTTCTATTGATTTTGGCATTATGGGCACCCTCACACGAGAGGATCAGCAATACCTTGCTGGAAATTTCCTCGCTTTTTTTAAACGTGATTACAAGCGTGTGGCTGAGCTTCATATTGAATCAGGCTGGGTTCCAACCACAACCCGAGTAGATGAGCTTGAGGCCGCTATTCGTACGGTTTGTGAGCCTATATTTGAGAAGCCACTCAGTGAAATCTCATTCGGCCAAACCCTTGTAAGACTATTTCAGGTTGCCCAACGCTTCAATATGGAGGTACAACCTCAATTAATCCTTCTACAAAAAACATTACTCAATATTGAGGGTATGGGGCGTCAACTTTACCCTGAGTTAAACCTTTGGGAAACGGCCAAGCCGTTTCTAGTCAAATGGATGAAACGTCATATTGGTTTCAAAGGATTTATGAAACGTGTTATCGAACACACACCTGAGATCAGCGAAAAACTACCCGAAGTCCCTGATTTATTAATCGAGATTCTTGAAAATAAGCGATACCAACTACGCCATGCAAAAGAGCTTGAGAAAAAAAATGAACACGTTCTCATGCAACAAAAATTACGATCAAAACGCCGAGGACTTATCTTGGCATCAGGTGCGGGTCTTTTGGTTTATGCTGTATTATACAATGGCTCATTAGACACACTTACCCCCATTAAGCTTTTCTTTGAGCATTACGCCAGCCAACTTGGGCTTGCTGGCGCTGCCATCATCGCTTGGTATCTCTTCACTCAACCCAATAAGCACGAATAAAAGGATCTCCAGCATGAGCGACTGTATTTTTTGCAAGATCATTAACGATGAAATTCCCTCTAAAAAGATTTATGAGGATGCAAATTTTTTGGCATTTCATGATGCCTTTCCAAAAGCTAACACACATGCTCTTATTATTCCTAAAAAACATATTGAAAGTTTATCTTCTTTGGAGGACACAGACACAGCACTCATGGGTGAACTCACCTTGCTATTGCCTAAAATTGCTGAGATGGTTGGACTAGATGCTGGCTTTAAAACCATTATCAACACAGGGAAAGATGGTGGGCAGGAAGTTTATCATATACATTATCATATTCTCGGGGACTAATCAGAGACTACGTGTACTCCACCGAAACCCGCAAACAATCGATTCGCTTAACTTCTAGGGTGGTGAATTTCAAACAAAGCCTGCAATCTTGCTTGCGCCACATGCGTATAAATCGTCGTCGTAGAGACATTACTATGTCCCAATAACATTTGCACTGCGCGCAAATCCGCGCCATGGTTCAATAAATGCGTTGCAAATGCATGTCTCAAAGTATGCGGAGACACACTTTTTTTAATCCCCACCCTCTCGACATAACGCTTCACACGATGCCAAAAAGTCTGGCGTGTCATTGGCTTTTTCTGCTTGCTTAAAAAGACATAATCACTCAACGCACCCAATAAGAAATCAGGGCGAGCCTGATCAAGATATTGCTGGAGGCAGAAGATCGCATTTTCACCCATTGGCACCATGCGCTCTTTACCCCCTTTACCCAGAATTCTCACAACCCCTTGCTGCATATTAATATTTTGCATTTCCAACATAACAAGCTCCGACACCCGCAAGCCTGTCGCATACAACACCTCAAACATTGCTTTATCACGTTGCTCTAATAAATCTGAATCATTTGGCGCAGACAATAATTTACCCACATCGTCTTCAGAAAGGTCTTTTGGTAATGATTTTGGGAGCTTTGGAAGCTGAAGGTCTAATGTAGGATCTATACTTACAAGACCCTCAGCCAACATCCAAGCATAAAATTTACGCGCTGATGAAATAAATCTTGCCGTTGATCTTGCTGATAAAGACTTTTGATAACGATATGAGAGATAAGCTTCAAGATTTTTTTTTGAAGCCGATTCGATAGGGATCGAATGCTTTATTAGCCAATTTAGAAAAGTTTTCAGGTCGCTTTTATAGGCATTTAAGGTATTTTGGCTCAAACCTTGAGCCATCCAGATATGATCGATGAAACGGTCAATAATAAGAATTTTTTGAGGAAATGACACGTGTGTGTCTAAGCGTTAAGCTCAAGTGAATGGTCGCTAAAAAATTTCCAGCGAATCCAAATCACCAATGCTTATACTTTCTCTCTGATTCTAGCCGACTTACCTGTACGTCCACGCATATAGTACAACTTAGCACGACGAACTCTACCACGACGAACCACTTTTACTTCGTCAATAATTGGGCTATGGGTTTGGAAGACACGCTCCACACCTTCACCACTTGACATTTTACGTACAGTGAATGAAGAATTGATACCACGATTTTTCTTTGCAATCACAAAACCTTCAAAAGATTGAACACGACGGCGCTCACCCTCAACAACCCAAACCTTTACAATCACACTGTCACCAGCACGAAAATCAGGGATATCAGTGCGCAACTGTTCTTTTTCAACTAATTCAAGATACTTATTTTTCATTTCTAACTCCTTAATACGCTTACTTACCGCTTTTCTTCTGAATGTAATCATTTAGAAGCGTTTTGTTTTTTTCTGATAAGCATTGGCGTGATAACAAATCTGGGCGACGTTCATACGTCCTTCCCAGCCTTTGCTGCAAGCGCCACTCAGCAATATTTGCATGATGACCACTTAATAGAATATCGGGCACTTTTTGCCCAGAATCTAAAACAGCAGGTCTAGTATAATGAGGACAGTCTAAAAGTCCACTATAAAATGAATCTTCTACTGCAGATTCAGCACTTCCAAGCACATTTGGCACAAGCCTTGAAACAGCATCCATCACGGTCATTGCTGGCAGCTCTCCTCCACTTAGCACAAAGTCTCCAATAGAGATTTCCTGATCGACATATTCTTCAATAAATCGCTCATCAATCCCTTCATAACGTCCACAAACAAAAATAAGTGACGTCTCTTTGACTAAACTTGCTGCCACTTCTTGCGTTAAGGGCTGGCCTTGGGGAGATAAATAAATAACTTTCGCTTCTTTACCAGCCATCGAATCAGATTTTGCTTGCATCACCGCTTTCGCTAGGGGCTCATACATCATCAGCATGCCTGGGCCACCACCGAAGGGGCGGTCATCAATGGTTTGATAATTATCTGTGGTAAATGACCTAGGGTTATATAATGAGAGTGAAATAAAATTCTTTTGAAGCGCACGCCCCGTCACACCATACTCGGAGAAAACGCCAAACATCTCAGGGAATAAGGTAATTACACTAAAGTTCATCTCAGACGCCTCCACTTAACTAATAAGGCACTAACTATTGTAATCAAATTGCCAATCTACCAAGATACGTTTTTTATTGTAATCCACATCTAGAATATAAGCAGCAACAAAAGGAATTAAGCACTCAGAATCTGGCGCATCACTAGACTCTTTTTTAAGAACAAGCACATCATTAGCACCTGTCTCTAAGATATAAGACACTTTCCCAAAAAAATCACCTGCTTCATTTTCAACAGACAGACCAACCATATCAACCCAATAATGCTCATGTTGAGATAATTCTGGGAGATTTTTGCGCGGAACAGCAATTTCAGCATTCGTATAAAAAGATGCCTCTTCAGGCGAGTGAATGCCTGCGATCTTAATCAGTAGCTTTGAGCCATGCCGATAAACTTCTTCATCTTTCAGCTCATGCCAATGCTTAGAATTTGGCTTTTTTATCCACCACTGCTCATAAGAAAGCAATTCTTGAACAGACTCAGACAAAACATATAGTTTTAGCTCACCAATAAGACCATAAGTCGAACCAATTTTCGCCAAAACGACCATTTCTTGATTCGCTAGAGCTTTCATTTCTGTCATAACAGAAAAAAGTAATTACGCTTTAGATGCTTTAGCTTTACGATCTTCTTTAACAAGACTTGTCACTCGGTCAGACATTTGCGCGCCTGTTGCGACCCAATGATCAATTCTATCAAGATCAAGTCTGAGTCTTTCTTCCTGACCTTTCGCAACAGGATTAAATAAACCAACTTTTTCAATGAAACGACCATCGCGTGGGTTACGGCTATCCGTAACGACAACATGATAAAAAGGACGCTTCTTAGCGCCAGCACGTGACATGCGAATAACTACCATACTTAATTCTCCAGTATATTTGTTTTTTTCATATTTTAACTCAATAGCGCAAGGATTATACGCACTTTACCTACACATGAAAATAGTTTTTGATAAAAAAGGAACATTAAATTTCCTCTGCACCACAAGCTCCCTCTCCTGTTTTAGGCGTTTAAAGATCAATAAACACGCAAAACAACAAGGCTTTTGAATAAAAACATCATTACACCGTATCTGTTTAATATATTTTACCTGCAAATACTTTAAAAAAAATAATAATTAGCATACAATCAAAACATATTTGTTATTTATTAAAAATATTAGGAATCCTATCGTGAACAAACAGACTATTTTATTGGTTGATGATGAATCCGGCATCCGTGAGTCGCTGAAGACTTTCTTAGAAAGATACCTATTTGAAGTTGTCGAGGCTGAGAATGGCGAAGAAGCCATCCAAGCCGTGCAAGACCATGAAGTAGACCTTATATTATTAGATATGATGTTGCCCGACATGTATGGGATTGAAGTTTGTAAGCAAATTCGCGAATATCATCCTGAAACCCCTATTATATTTTTAACCGCCGTCACCGATGCAACTGAAACGGTATTGAGTTTCGAGGCAGGTGCGGATGATTATGTTGAGAAACCATTTAACCCCCATGTTCTTTTGGCACGTGTTAAAACGAAACTAAAGAGCAGAGAAAAGGCTGGGAAGAAATCAGTGGGTACTATTGATCAAATCAATGACATTGCGATTGACAACTATAGCTGCATCCAATTTGGGAAATGGGCTTACTATCCCAAAAAATCTATGGTAACGCATCCAGAGCACCCTGAGATTTATTTAACGGATAAAGAAAATGCTTTGCTAAAATTACTACTTTCTGACCCAAGCAGCACCTTTGACCGTAATGAGATTGCAAAATATTTAAACCTTGCAAGCCACACAGACATTGCTCGTGATGTAAATATACATGTCCACCGTTTAAGAAATAAATTAACTCAAGGACATAATTCTGCATCACCCATTAAAGCTGTACGCTCACATGGTTATACTCTAGATTCATATTTAACTTATTCTTATGATGGTAGAGAAGTTTCTTGCTTATAGGAAAAATTTCTTACTCCACATAAAAGAAATTAGATAACGTTAATCGCCAAGTACACGTACATGTCTGCTTGGCTTTTTTATGTCACTCTTTATCACTCTTTGTCTTGTTCCTAACCTTTTCCGTTTCAAGCATTTCTTCACTGGTAAGCTCCATACCTGTGAAAGCATCATTCATCTCCTCGTCAGCCACATAAGCCTCTGCGCCAATTTTTTCATTCTGTGGCTTTATTGACGAACTCTCCTTTGCCTCTTTATTGCTTCCTTTAGTACCAAATAATCTAAATACCTCGCCCAGCATGTTCATATTAAAAGTGGCATGATAAGCAATACAAATAGAAATGCCCGCACCCACAATGACACCTATTAGTATCAGCTTACTGACCAATTGTTCGCCAATGAATGGAAAGATGGGTAAGATAACTTGTCCAATTGAAGTAAAAAATAAATAAATGCTAATAGAAATCGGTACAAAAATAGAAATCATGCTTCCCTTAAAACCAACAATAATATAGTAATGCAGCAACATCACGGATCCAAATCCTGCAAATACTAATAGCATAAAAAACATGTCCATAAAAAGGCCGCCCCCTAAACCAAGCATAAAGCCAATAACAATGAAAATAGAAACAACAACCGTCAGTGCTTGCAGCGCGTACAGAATAAGATCGTCTTGAACATAGGTGAATAACACCATATACAAGATAGTAAATACCACAAAACTTGGGATAAATATCATCTGGAATATACCTTGCGTATTTCCCATAAACAACCAACCGCCTGAAAAAGATTGGGTCAAGAACCAACCCCAACTCACCATCCCGAGAACAAGCGTTTGCAGTGACAATAGTGCGACTAAGATTAACCTGATTTTTATGACCGAAAAATCTTTGATAACAATCGTGCCTGTAGATTGCCTATCATTTTTGTTTTCATTCCTTAAGAAAATCTGATCCACAAAAATCACCGCCAAAAGCAAAACAACGCAAGAGCAGCAATAGGAAAACAAAAAATCTGTGTTATCTATTAACATGACAATCGCTCTCCCATAGGGAAAGAAAATATTGTATATTATATAATAACTCAGAATAAATATGCCCGCAGACACACCAATAAGCCTTTTATCATAAATGGCTCGGTAAAGATAAACATGCCAATCAGACATGAGATAGCCAAGCGCAAGCCCAAAAAAAGCGCTCCCCAACACAACCTGTATGCTAGTGTAATGAAACATGTCTGGGTTTAAGCCGAACAACACAAACCCCATGGCGATAATATATATCGCTAAAACTCGATAGCTAAGCCCCACGCTTTTAAAGATATAGGATTCACCCGCAATTAAACTGTAAAACAGCGCACCCATCACCATAGAAGGAAAGACCACCAGCAGGATGGGAGAGATCAACACACGCATACCACTTGAGTTCACCACACACACAAACAATGCATACAGCGAACTGAAAATAAAACACCCGAATAGTCGAACTAGAAAAGAAGCCTTCATAAATCTTATTTGGTTTATCTTTAAAAGGGATTATACTAGTTAAGTATACTAGTATATTTAAATAAGTAGTAATTAATTATATGAAAACTGATAAGCGTCCATTTTACGTAGGGTACCATCACCTAACTTATGCTTGTTTTGGCCTTGTTTTACTACAGATGATTTTCCTTGTCGCCATTCAGGCGATCAACCAACGCACCACCTCCAATGTCTTTTTTGAAGAAAAACCTTATATCCTATACACGTTGAAATCAAACCTTGAAGCACTAGATTATACTGGTGACAAAGAAGCACTCTTGTCTCAAATTAAAAGCCGCCTATACCCAAAACTGAGTAGCCTCACAAGCAGCATTGATATCACCCCTGATTGGCAAATGAGCAA
>CAUZSH010000011.1:0-34658 GCA_963582935.1 Gammaproteobacteria bacterium | reverse complement strand
TTTTTGTTTCTGCAACAAAGGCTTTCACAAAGGAAGGATAAATAGACGCATCCACATAAATACGCTCAACCCCACAACAAGATTGCCCTGAATTAAAAAAAACGCCCTCAACAAGATTTGCTGCCGTTTCCACAACATTCACATCTGAACGTACATAGGCGGGATCTTTCCCTCCAAGTTCCAAATTAATGCCAATAAAACGATTGGCCGCTGCTTGCTTAATTTTATAACCTCCACCCACTGAACCTGTAAAGGCAACGGCATGAATTCGATGATCGGCAACCAGTTTTTCTGTGACTTCATGTGACATATGTATATATTGAAAAACACCTTCTGACAAACCTGCAAACTGAAAAGCTTTAGCAAATCGTTCGGCACACAAAGGGGTTTGCGATGCATGTTTGAGAATGACTGCATTACCTGCCAATAAAGCAGGCACAATCGCATTCACCGCAGTGAGGTAAGGATAATTCCAAGGTGCCACCACCAACACTGTCCCCACGGGTGTTTTTTGAATGTAACGTTTTAATCCATTCTCAATGGGAATATGTATCTCCGATAGAGCTGATTTAGCCACTGAAATCATATAGTTTGCACGCCCAGCCATACCATTTAGTTCCCCCTCAGAATATTGGCTTGGTCGCCCCATTTGCAAAGTGATTTCTTCTGCACAGACAGCTTTATGCTTTTCAAAATAAGCTAACATTTTTAGGATATAGCCCTCACGCTCAGACAATGACAAGCTTTTCCATTTTTTTTGTGCCTGTCGGCTTTTATCAAGCACCACTTCTGCCTCTGAATAGGTGACTAATGGACGTTCTACAATCACTTTCAAATCAATGGGTGAAACAGTCTTTAATTGGGACATTTCAACTTCCTTCTTTTTTATTTAAATTAAATGATTTCAAAATAACGTTGTAACTGCCAATCTGTAATTTGCTGACGATATACTTTTTCTTCCCACTCTCTTGTTGTGGCATAATCCTTTACAAAAAGCTCTCCTAAAACAGATTTTGCCACCGTAGAATTTCTTAAACGATTCGCCGCTTCCGTTAGATTTCCAGGTAAGATATGTTCGGGTTTCGGTGTAATCTCATAGGCATTTCCAGTCACGGGTTCACAAAGCTCTAAAGATTCCTCAATTCCCATCAATCCTGATAGTAATGCCGCTGACAACGCCAAATAAGGATTTGAGCTTGCAGATCCCACTCGATATTCCACACGTTGCGATTTTTCAGATCCTGCAATCACCCGTAATGCACTGGTGCGATTGTCCACACTCCAATTTGCCACTGTCGGCGCCCAAAATCCCGGCATTAAACGCACATAATCATTCACTGTTGAGGCGACTAATACCAATAACTCTGGCATGTATTTCATCTGGCCTGCCACAAAATGTCGCATGGTTTTGCTCATGGTATACTCTGCTTTTTGATCATAAAAAACATTCACACTTGTTTTATCTCTCAAAGAAACATGAATATGTCCACTTTGACCTTGATGCTCCGAAGACCATTTCGCCATAAATGTGGGCACTAAATCCCGTTGGTGCGCGACAACCTTAAGCATATTCTTAAATATAATGGCATTGTCCGCTGAGCTTAACGCATCGCTATAAGTAATGGCAGCTTCTAAGACACCTGAGCCAATTTCGGTATGAAAGCCTTCAATCGGTGCCCCCATGGCATCACAAACATCCATCACTTCATGATAAAACTCTGAAAACATACTGCTACGAATAAATGAATAACCAAAGTTATCTGGGGATAATGGGCTAAGATTTTGATACGATTTTTCACGAATGGTTTCTATGGTTTCATTAAAAACCGTAAATTCATATTCAAAAGCAGAATAAGGGTCATAACCCATATCATTGGCTTTTTGAATCACTTTTCTTAATAAACTTCTTGGACAAATAGCCTCCGCTTCTTCGTAAAATTCACATAGGAAAAACATGGTGCTTGGTTCATAAGGTAACACTTTACCTGTTTGGTAGATAATTTTTAAAGGCGCGTCGGGATAACCTGTATCCCATCCCGTAAAATCCATGTTTTCCACCAAATCATCATTCACGTCACAACCGATAATCACATCGCAAAAACTCAGCCCACTTTTTAGCCCGGCTAAGAATTTTGATTTAGAGACATACTTGCCCCTTAATATACCGTTAAAATCAACCACCCCAATCTTAAATCGTTGAATATTATTATCTTTAATGAATTTTTCAGTGCTCTTGACCGTTTGGAATTGTGTCATGATAAACCTATATTTTTTATCTAGAAGTAAATCCTAGCACAGCGCTTTATCAAAAAAAATGGTAGCACTCCCTCAGTGAGATAAAACAGCCTTCCTTAAACGCAAAAAGCACCCGAAGGTGCTTTTTAATCTTTAATACTTAGGTTTCTTGACGAAAGAATTTTGTTCGCGGAACCTCGCGAACTTACTTTGTCTCCTCTCTATAATAACGTCTCTCAAAAGCATAGTATTCCATAGAGCCTAAAGCGTAACCTTTATAAGAATTGATAATTTTTTCGATCATTCTATTTATTTTATGCATTGGTATCCTCCAAATTTATTGCACAACAACATTTCGCCGCCATTATATGCCGTTAAACGGTTTTGGCAAGCTTTTTTGATCGTTATTACAAACAAATATTGCTCATTTTAGGACCTGCAATAAGCGTATTTAAACCGCACAGAAGCCATTTTTGAATAAAAAAATAGTAATGTGAATATAGAAAGACAAAAAGCGCTGAATAGCGCTTTTTAAGTTAATACAACCGATTGAGAAACTAATCTGCTTGGCGACGTAAAAACGTTGGAATATCCAAATAGTCAGATTCAGATTTAGCACTTGAGGCTTGTGGTTCAATCGTTTTAGGTTGCTCAACCACAGGTGCCGCTCTTCTAAAATGCTGTTGTGCTGGCTGTTGTGAAAATGGCTGTGCGCTCATCGGTGCACGGCGTGGTGCCTGCTGTGGCTGGTCATTTCCATTTGTGTAGGGGTTGCGGCGCACTGAGCTTTGGGATGTTGGCGCAAAAGCTTCCGCCGTTACAGCTTGTGGCGCACCTTCTAAACCTGTCACAACAATGGTCACACGCAATTCATCACTCATATCCGTATCAATCACGGTACCCACAACAACCGTCGCCTGATCTGAAGTAAAGTTTTTGATTACCTCACCCACTTCCTCAAACTCACCAATAGACATATCCATACCAGCCGTAATATTAACCAACACGCCTTTAGCGCCGGCTAAATTAATATCCTCTAGCAACGGACTCGCAACAGCGGCTTCTGCGGCCTCTTGAGCACGACTTTCACCTGAAGCAGTTGCGGTACCCATCATGGCAACACCCATCGCAGACATCACTGTACGTACATCTGCGAAATCGACGTTGATTAAACCTGGGCGTGTAATTAATTCTGAAATACCTTGAACTGCGCCTTGAAGCACATTGTTCGCGGCTTTAAAAGCATCTAATAAGCTAACATTTTTACCTAACACGCTCAAAAGCTTCGCATTTGGAATAGTAATCAGAGAATCTACACTTTGTGATAACTCCTGAATACCGAACTCAGCCACTTGCATTCTGCGACGACCTTCAAAAGGGAAAGGCTTAGTGACAACTGCCACGGTTAAAATACCCATATCTTTCGCGATTTCTGCGATCACGGGTGCCGCTCCTGTACCGGTTCCACCGCCCATTCCCGCTGTAATAAAGACCATATCCGCACCTTCAAGGGTTTCTTGGATATGCATCCTGTCTTCTTGTGCTGCACGTTTACCCACTTCTGGGTTCGCACCAGCGCCTAAACCTTTTGTTAACTCATTTCCTATTTGCAATGCAACCCGCACGCTAGAATTTCTAAGTGCTTGAGCATCTGTATTCGCACAGATAAACTCAACGCCTTCGATATTATGCTCAAGCATATGTTCAACAGCGTTATTACCGCCACCGCCTACGCCAATAACCTTGATTACCGCATTGTCTATCAATGACTCTGTAACATCAAACATACTCTTTCTCCTTCGGATTTTACTATTTTAAAAATGTTTTCCAAACCAATTTCTCATCTTCGACCAAACGCCATCGGCACCGTCAACAGATCCGCCAAGCAACATAACTTCACCTTGTTGTGCATTGGCATACAGCAACAAGCCCACACCTGTGGCATGCATAGGGTTTTCCAATACATCTTGAAGTCCGGTAACATGTTGAGGCACACCCAATCTCACAGGGACTCTAAAAATCTCTTCTGCCAATGGGATAAGCCCTCTCATTTTTGAGGCGCCTCCAGTCAAAACAATGCCTGCCGCCAAGCTATCTAGCAATTTTTGCTGGCTCAGATTTTGGTATACCAATGATAATAGTTCTTCGCAACGCGCTTCGATCACACCTGAAAGCGTTTGCAAAGGTAGCCTTCTTGCTGGACGCCCTGCAACACTTGGAATTTCTATGGCATCATCTGACTTGACCAATTTGGTCATAGCGCAACCATACTGCAGCTTAATATCTTCAGCCGCATCTGTAGGGGTGCGCAAAGCATGCGCAATATCAGAGGTAACTTGTGCGCCGGCAATTGGAATCACCGAGGTATGACGAATGGCTCCTTCTATAAAAACAGCCACATCCGTAGTACCACCACCAATATCAACCAAACACACACCTAGCTCTTTTTCATCATCAGACAACACCGCATAACTTGAAGCTAACTGCTCTAACACCATATCTGAAACTTCAAGACCGCAACGATTGACGCATTTCACAATGTTCTGCACGGCACTAACAGAGCCAGTTACCATGTGAACTTTTGCCTCTAAGCGAACACCCGCCATACCTACTGGTTCGGAAATGCCGCCTTGGCTATCAATTAAAAAATCTTGTGGCAAAATATGCAAAATCTTTTGGTCTGCCGGCATTGGAACGGCTTTGGCCGCATCAATGACTTTTTCTACATCATGGGCTGCGACCTCTGCATCTCTCACTGCTACCACACCATTTGAGTCAAAACTACGAATATGGCTGCCTGCAATACCCACGCAAACAGAGCCAATTTCACAATCTGCCATATGTTCGGCTTCTTCTACTGCTTTTTGAATGGCATTTACGGTGGAATCAATATTAACGATCACCCCTTTTTTTAACCCTTTGGAGGGCTGTGATCCTATTCCAATTACAGAAACATCTCCTTGTTCTGTTACTTCAGCTACCAATGCCACGACTTTCGATGTTCCGATATCGAGTGCACTGATCAATGATTTATCTTCCGTCTTAGACATAAATATTTAACCTAGGTTTATTTACATATATTTCCCATCAGGAACCAATTTAACATAAAAGCCAGTCGGCATGATACGCTACCACATCTACTTTAAGCGGTTTTTTGCCACATAACCGCAAAACCACTTGGATACCTCATGTCAATAGACTGGATTACTTTGTCCGCGCTTTCTTTTTCAATCGATGGGGCATAATGCAAAAAGGTACTGAGCCGTGTTTGGATATCTTTACTACCTAAAATGGCACTAGGGCCTTTTTTGAAAAAAACTTGCCACTGATTGCCTGTAAACTGAAGTTTTAAAATAGGTTTATCATTAGGCAGTATTTTTTGCATTTTATCACACATATCCAATATTTTATGGCGGTTCTTAATATTCCCCACAAACATAGGCAAAACGTCCAAACCCAAGACTTCTAGCGGTTGAAAAACCTCACCATCTTGACTTAATAATTGATGGTTCCCCCATCTTGCCACAGCTTTTTCTTCTTGTAATGACATCTCTACCGTTCCTGGCCATACCCTCCTAACCTCAGCCTGATCGATCCCAGGGATCTTTGCCAGAGCCGTCTGTGCGCCGACCACATTCACATTGAAAAAGCCATTTTCCACATAAGGCATCATCACATTTTGGAGCATGTCCGGAGAAACATAATGATAGACACCGTCAACTTTTACCTCCCTGATGGGAAATGTGTGAGGTTTGTGAATATAAATCCAGCCACAGCCTATGCCACATGCCACCCCCAAGAGTAAAATAATTTTTACCGTTGATCGTAGCGAAATCACGACAGACTACTTTCTAAAATATTTAACACTAAAGCATCGTAAGACCATCCTTTTGCTCTGGCGGCTTTCGGCACAAGGCTTAATTCCGTCATACCTGGAACAGTGTTCACTTCAATCAAATATAGCGTAGCTTTCTCATCCATAATAAAATCCACACGACCCCAGCCACTCCCGTCCAAAGACTGAAATGCCATCCATGCCAGCTGTTGTATCTCTTGTTCTTTATCTAGGGATAAACCACTTGGGCAATGATAAGTGGTTCCTGCTCGACACTTTGCCGTATAATCATAGAATTCACGTGCAGGTTCAATCCAGATAGATGGCAATATTTCCTGCCCCACAATCCCCACAGTTAGCTCTTTACCCACGATCCATTCTTCTGCAATCACTTCACCATATTGCTTTGCCAATTGATAAGCTACCGGAAGCTCCTCAACTGTTAACACTTTAGATATGCCCACACTAGAGCCTTGATTATGTGGTTTAATGGCAAGTGGAAAAGTAAGCTGCCCATAATCAAGCTCATGCTGCATCAAATGATACACGGGTAAAGTTAGCGCCAAACTCTGCCAAATACGCTTAGAAGCAAGTTTATCCATCCCCAAAGCCGATGCTAAAATACCACAACCACTATAGGGCATATTAACCCCTTCGAGTAATCCTTGTATGATACCATCTTCACCATAAGTACCATGAAACATAATCAGACAACGATCAACTTTTTCATCCTTTAACCTATCCAATAGAGAGAACCCCGTCGCATCAATGCCAATCGCATTTACACCTTGGCGCAATAAAGACTCTAAAACAGCCTGCCCAGAATCCAAAGAAACCTCTCGCTCTGCCGAAGTACCTCCATATAAAACAGCGATCTTTCCAAATCGTTCCATATTTATTCCTACACTTATTTTCATACTCATAGCGACATCTTCACATGATCCACGACCATAAACTTATTGGCAGTATACATAGTCCAGTTCAAAATTCCGACGTTATATCACAGTATTTTTTTATCAGCTTGACTTTAAAAAATACTGTGATGCATTCTACAAAATAGTTTTTTTAATGCTTTTTAAATCAATTGTGTTTTTAATAGTTTACAATCTTAAACGCATATTAATTAACATTTTGACTAATCTTTCGAAATTTAAATATCTTCTGGCGCATGCTACTTTTTAGGTGCCCATTCAGAAATCAAAGTTTGGAATTTTCTCTCATCTTCTTACTTAATTTACGAAGATAAATAACTTAATCTAGGAATCAATATGGAAATTAAAATCGGACATGAGATTGTATACCAATGTAGCAAACCCACACCAATGATTTTGGCATCACACGTTCACTACTCTCGTGCTTTTAATCTAGTTACGCCAAATCAATTAGTAACAACCCCTGAGATTCCTATTTCATTTTACCATGATATTTATGGAAACATGTTTAGTAGATTGATTGCTCCGAGCGGTCAAATAAGGATATTTTCAGATGCTATTATTAATGACACGGGGGCGCCAGATATCGTATCAAAAACAGCAATACAGCATCCCATAGAGTCGCTACCTGATAATGTTTTACTATATCTACTCGGTAGCCGCTATTGTGAAACAGATTTACTTAATGATATCGCCTGGGATCTATTTGGAGAAACGAATACTGGTTGGGAATGCGTCAAAAGTATTTGTGACTTTGTTCATAACCATATTCAATTTGATTATTCCAAAGCAAGCTCAAGCAAGACGGCATGGTCTGTTTATAATGATAAAGTTGGGGTGTGTCGAGACTATGCTCATCTTGCCATATCTTTTTGTCGATGTATGAATATTCCAGCTAAATACTGTATGGGATATTTAAGCGATATTGGGGCACCTCCACCTTATGGTGTAATGGATTTTGCAGCATGGATTGAAGTTTATCTTGGAAATTCATGGTACATCTTTGACCCAAGGAACAATAGACCGTGTATTGGTAGGATTCCATTAGCCAAAGGGAGAGATGCGATGGATGTTCCAATAAGCAGCTCTTTTGGAGAAAGCGAAATCAAAAGCTTTAAAGTATGGACAGATGAAGTGGGGTTTTTCAACGAATGAAACTAAGGTGGTTAGCCCTTTAAGAGTCTCTCGAATAATTTAACGGATTAGAAAGGGACCTAATCAATATCCTAGTTACTTGGCAGAACTTGCAATAAATTGAGTGCATATTATCCGCACAATGCCATCATTTGATTTTAAGTAGGTCTACCTCCCCATTTTGGAGTGAATTGCGATCAACTCATGGTCGATTAAGCCAAAACCTACACGGAGTCATGCCTTTTTTTAGCGACTCTGCGCGCCTTGAAAAATTGTTGGATTAGATTTGTGCAAACCTCGCTCAATATTCCAGATGTGATCTCAATTTGATGATTAAAGCATTTTGCCTGATGAAGCTGTAAGTTTGAGTGAATTGCCCCTGATTTTGGCTCTGAAGTACCGTATACCAAACGTTTAACCCTCGCGTGCGTCATCGCACCAAAACACATCGCACAAGGCTCAATCGTGACATACATCGTCGCACCCGCTAAACGATAATTCTCCATTTTTAAGCTCGCGCTTCTAAGTGCCATGATTTCAGCATGCGCCGTTGCATCGTGAGATAAAATAGGTTGATTCCAGCCTTCCCCAATCAATTGGTCTTCTAAAACTATCACCGCACCCACCGGCACTTCTCCTTGAGAATACGCTCTTTCAGCACAAATCAATGCTTTTTTCATCCACTCATCGTCATTTTTCATTATTTGATCTCAATAAAGCACGAGTATTTCTCTTTAATCATTAGCATACTAAAACTATACTATGAGCACACGCCATAATTGACGACGATTTATACTTTAACTGTGCGCATCATCATAATTTTTATTATCACCTTATTAATCAGCATGATAAGCTATGCCACACAACCGATGACTGAAATAAGTACGCCAACCACCAAAACCAAAAATCTCACACTCTCTGTCACTATTGAAGGTGTGCCACCAAATGTTTCAACTACCATCGCAAACAGCCTGTCATTAATTAAATATCAAAATTATGCCGAAGAATCTGTTGCCAATTTGCAGCTTCTATTTGGGAAAAGTAAAAGCGAGATAGAAAACGCACTCATTCCCTTTGGATATTATCACCCAGCAATATCTGCCACAATTCAACGAGATTTAGACAATTGGATAATTAATTATCATATATCATTAGGTCCACCCATGATTATCAAAAGCACGAATATTGAGGTTTTAGGTAGTGCCGAAAAAGACCCTGCTTTCCTTAAGCTGCTTAAAACCTTTCCTGTTAAAACAGGGGATCGCCTAACACAAACAGATTATGAAAAAGCTAAAAGCAATCTTACTGATCTTGCTTTTAGTCGAGGTTATTTCAATACTGAACTCACCACGCATCAAATTAAAGTCGATAAAAATACCAACCAAGCAACGGTTGATCTCACTTTAGAAAGCAAAGAAAGGTATAGAATTAGCCGCATCCGCATCACACAAAAAGAATTTGAGTTTAATGATGATTTCATTAGACGTTTCCTAAAGTTTGACACGGGGCAATATTTTAACACTCAAAAAATAACCGACAGTCAAAATGCATTGCAATCTAGCAGTTATTTCAATGCCGTCACCATCACCCCACAAATTAAATCAAAAGATAATAAGGATCACACCGTCCCCATAGATATTTCTTTAACTGCCAAAAAACCTGTGACTTACACTATAGGTGGCGGATATGGAAGCTTCACCAAGTTTAGGGTCCTCGGTGGCGTAATTCTAAGACATCTCACAAAATCTGGGCATTATGCTAAATTCAGCATGGAAGCCTCTCAAGTCAGCACAACTTTTCTCGGGGAATATATTATTCCTGGAAGCGATCCCACCACTGATTTTTGGAGTATTAATGCGCAACAAAGTCTCATTAAAACCACAGCTTATGACGCCCAGCAAACCATATTTGGCTTTAATAACACGATAAAGTATAAGGATATCACCAGCATCTTAGGGCTACACCAATTTTTCATTCACTATACCACACAAGGCAATAGCGCGACGCAATCGGCCCATTATCTTGTCCCAAGCTGGCAAGTGCAATATGTACACACGAAGCAAGATGGCTTTTGGAAGCGAGGATTTGTCATCAATAATGCCTTGCAGGTCTCACTAAAAAACTTATTGTCCACCAGCAGTTTTATTCGAAATATCACTTCTTTCCAATACTCTCTCCCACTCATGAAACAGTGGAATCGTTTTGTTACCAATGCAACCTTTGGTGCCCTATCGGTAGATAATATCAACGATCTCGCCGCCCCTTTTCGATTTTATGCAGGTGGCGTGGGAAATCTTCTGGGGTACCAATACTTAAGCCAAGGTCCTATTGATGCAAATGGCAATCTAACTGGAGGAAAGTATTTAATGACAGCTGCCGCTGGACTTGAACAAAGAGTCTATGGCGATTTCAGTGTGCTTGGCTATTTTAATATGGGAAATGCGGCGAACAAGCTCGACATGTCTGATGTGGAGGTCAAAAAGGCGGCAGGATTGGGACTCGCTTATCAATCTCCTTTAGGTCCAATCCAGCTATTTTTCACTCGGGCCTTAAACCCCAATGACCAGTATTGGCGTATTGATTTCAGTATTGGGGTAAATTCATAATGCGCTTACTACCAGAAATTTCAAGCACAAAATCAGACCATATCTCCATTAAGATAAAGGTGTTTTTTTATGCCTTGGCAAGTTTCCTCACGCTCCTTGTAGTGACATTTTATTTTATCTCCACGCCCTTAGGATTTAACTTAGCCTTAGGCTTTATCAAACCCATTTTGTCACAGCAGGGCATTGTGATACATAAAGGTAACATTACAGGATCTTTAGGTGACTTTACGCTACCTGGACTTACGGTGTATGCCGGTAGCACCACCGTCATTGTCGATCAAGCTAAAATCAATTGGTCACCTGCCATGTTTTTTATTGGAAAATTGACCATTAGCCAGCTTCGTGTCGAAAACGTCACCGTAAAAGTAGACACTTCAAAGTTTGATGACGACGATACGCCCACTACCTTTGATTTTCCTTTTGACTTGCACGCCAATAGCATCATCATCAAAAAAGCGCTTGTCCAAGTGGACGATATATATCTTTATTATAAGAACCTTAATGCAGCTGCTGGGTTATATAAAAATATGCTGAGTGTGAAAAACCTAAAAGGCTTAGCCTTTGATCAAACTTTGAATTTTCATTTCCCAATAGCAAGTCTGAACTTAAACTCGCCCTTTCATGTTACGGCTAATGCCTCTTATCATTACAATAATGCTCCTTTGCGTATAGGAAAAACTTCTGGAAAGCTCTTGGGTGATTTTGGTGGCGCGTTTACGTTTGATACTTCTGGAACAGCAATATTAAATGACAAACCCTACCAGTACCATGTCGCCAGCACCATTGATCATCGGAAAATTTATAACCAAATAAAACAACTAAAATTCGACAACACCGTATTAAAAGGACAAGCGGATTTTGTATTTGGCAAAGATATTGATTGGTCCTTCAGTTTCACAGGGAAACGTGCCTTTAATAATACGCCTGCCAACAATCGCTTTACTGGAAAAATACAAGGCGCCATTACCGACGCTTCAACGCTTAATCAATTAACCCTAAACACTTGCAATCTGCAATATGGCATACATGATCTCTCTTGTATGCTGCAAATGAACTTTAGCAAAAAAAGCCTGAGTTTTCCCTTATTTTATATTGCCGATAGCCACACAGGCGATAGCCTGTCACTATATGGCGATGTGATCCCTCGCTTAGGGATTACTTGGAAAGGCAATATAAGAGATTTACAATTTTATAACTCATTTTTAAAGGGCGCTTTCAGCTCTTCTGGCATTGCTTCTGGGAATATTTTACAACCTTTATTCAATGGCAACATCAAAGCACAAGAACTCATCTACAATGATAAAGATCTTGGGTCGATTAATATTTCATTACAACACAATCAAAACCAACAATATGTCACCACACGCCTACAAAATAATATCATCAACCTAAAAATGATGCTCTCTGGTCATTGGCAAGGTGATTTAGATTGGGACGGAAAACTGAGTCAATTTCGCTTTCAGCAAGACAATCGTACATGGGCACAGCTTTCCAACGCTTCCGTACAGTTGTCGCGAAGCAACTCAAAAATAAATGACTTTTGTATTACAAACCAAGCCCAATTTCTTTGCTTAAATGGTGAGTATGCGGATGCTCAAAACTATCGTCTAAACTATAGTACTCACATTAACCCAAGCATTTTTAGGCATATTTTACCCATTAAATCTGCCACCAGTTTCATCACAAGCAAAGGGAATTATATCAGACGATTTGGCACGCCAGAGTCATCACAAATTTATCTAGACATTACACCTGGAACCATCACATTCAAGCCCAAAGAAACCTTTGCTAGCACCCATTTTCCTGATGCGGAAGATATCGTTAGAATTAATCACATCCAAAGTTATCTCGCCTTAAGCAATCACCTTCTAAGCTACAATTTTGATAGCAGCTTTAACCGGAATGATTATGTAAGATTACACGGAGCTTTTGAGCTACAACAAGATGATGCATTATTAGATAGTCAAATTCAATCTACTGTCAATATTAACTGGCACAATGTTGATTTCTTAAGCGCACTCATTCCTTTTCCCGCAAAAACCAACGGTCATCTTAAAGCTGACCTCACTTTTTCTGGAAAATTATCCGCACCCCACACATCAGGGAAAATTCAACTCATAGACTCAAATACAGATATTGTCCCACTGGGCGTATCCTTACAAAACACCAACATTTCTGCCACCATTACGCCACCATTCAAAATGGCAATCCGCGGAAAAAGCACACTTGATAATGCGATCCTCAATATAAACGGTGAGATTGTCTATGATGGCGCTTGGAAAACAGACCTAAACCTCAATGGTAAAAAGCTAAAAGTTGCTAACCTGCCTGAATTACAATTATCCGTTTCACCGAATCTCACCTTTAATAACATGCATGGGTTCTTCCTTACTTCGGGGCAAGTTCGAGTTGATCAGGCGATTGTTCATGCAGATAGTATGAAATCATTAGTGACCTCTAATAATATTCAAAACGATATTATCTACATTGACTCTGATCAACAAGTTTTATCGCAGCCCAAAGCGAACCCCATTGCAACAGATCTTACCTTAGACTTAGGTGATAACACAAAGTTTTATGGCTTTGGACTCACAAGCTACATCACCGGTAAACTACATATTCAAAACCAGCCTCTGAAAATTGCACTCGCTAATGGAAAGCTTTATTTTAAAGGCGGTATGTATACCGCTTATGGCAAGCATTTTTCGATCACAAATGATTCTAATATCAGCTATAATAACACACCTATCACCAGCCCTGATCTATTTATTACGGCGCACTATAAAATTCCAGCCGCACTCTCACTCAGCATGGCAGCACCTACGATGTTAGGGGTCTCTATTTTAGGAAAACTCCAAGATCCTAAGCTGACCTTAATCTCTAATCCTAATCTCTCGCAAGGAAATATTCTATCTTACATAATACTCGGGCAACCCATTAATGACAGCACCAATAGTAGTGGATCCGATGAACTTTCCAAAGCAGCTTTATTCTTTGTGGTCAATGGCGGAAGCGATGTGGTTCTGCAAGATCTTAAAGACAAACTCGGCATTACCGATCTCTCCGTGGGTAACATCAACAATGACTATATTTTAAATAGTCAATTACAACAAATTTCAAGTCAAGGCACTGGACAAAATAACACTGCAATCTTTGTTGGCAAGGCCTTAACCCCTAGTTTTTATGTCAGTTATGGCATCGGTGTTTTCAGTGGAGAGCAAGAATTCAATGCCAGGTATACACTCACAAAGAACTGGAGCGTTCGTACGGATCATACCAGTATCGATACGGGTGCCGACTTGGTGTATACCATTACGCCCAACTAAATCGTTGAAATTGATCTTGGTTTTAACAATCCATGCTATGATTTAAGATAGTTTTCAAATTTAAAGTATCGCTTTAATACTATGAGTTATCACATTCTTTTTTCCATGTTGGTGATTATCACTGCCACCGCAAGCTATATTAATCATCGATTTTTAAAGTTGCCCAAAACTATTGGGCTCACCATCGTTACCCTCCTAATTTCAATCCTTATTATGGTGATGCTAAACTATTCACCTCGTTTTTTTATGCCTATCCATACACTTTTAAGTGGCATAGACTTTAAAGATACGCTCTTAAATGGCATGTTAGGTTATTTATTATTTGCAGGGGCTTTACATGTCAATGCGATTGACCTAAGAAGACAATTTCTATCTGTGGCCTATTTGGCAAGCTTTGGCGTCGTCATCTCAACCATTCTTACCGCATGCGCACTTTGGGCTGTTGCTCAAATACTCCAATTTCCTATCCCTATCACACATTGCCTAATATTTGGTGCTTTAATCTCCCCCACCGACCCTATTGCCGTACTTGCTGTTTTTAAAACCACCAAATCTGTGCCAAAAAAAATCAAATCACGAATTACGGGTGAGGCACTTTTCAACGATGCCGCAGGCATTTTATTATTTGTGTTTTTGATTAATATTTTTAGTTTCCACCTTGAAGACATTACTGTAACTGGTGTGCTGATCGAGATTATTCATGAAGCCATTGGTGGCATTGTGGCAGGCTGGCTACTGGGTATGATTGCCTCCATTTTTCTAGTAAAAGTAGATGACAAAGAGGTCACTATCTTAATTACGTTAGGAGTCGCAAGTGCTGGATTTATTTTCTCACAATACATTGGTGTTTCAGCTCCAATTGCCATGGTGATTGCAGGACTTGTTGTGGGAAGCCAGTGTAAGAAAGCCCGTTTTTCTAAAAAAACCACCAATACAGTTAATGATTTCTGGGGGCTCGTTGAAGAAGTTTTAAACGCTTTCTTATTTGTCCTGATCGGACTTGAAATGCTAACCATTGAATTTCCAACCATTCTTATTTTTATCGGTATCTTTGCCATTATTATCGTGTTTATTGCACGCTATATTAGTGTCACCATCCCTATCATTTTAAAAATAAATGCCAGTAATCGACGCTTTTATTTTAAAGAAAATATTCTGATGAGTTGGGGAGGCATCCGAGGTGGGATTTCAATTGCTCTAGCGCTTTCTATTCCTGGGCAAAATGAAACCATTATTTCTATTACTTATGTTGTCGTCATTATTTCTATTTTGTTACAAGGCTCTACTTTTAAGTGGGCTGTGAATTATCTTTTTCCCTGCAATCAAGCAACATTACCACTCACGCAAACACCAAAACCTATCCCAAAAAAATCATAGCTCTATGCTAGGGCGTTTGAGACAAGACTTGTTCCGTTTTTTTCGTTTTCATCTGTTGGAAATAAAGCATCATCCAGACAACAGATATACTAGATAAAAACAATAAAATTACGGCCAAGCTGAATGAATTAGCTTCCACGCTGGCACCAATATAGCTCGTCAAAAATAAGCCACCCATTTGTAAAAACCCATATATTGCCCCAACCGATCCTATGATTTTTGGAAAAAGGCGCAGCGCCTGTGCCGCTGAAGTAGGGGTCACCAAACCGCCGCCAAAGGTATAGATACAAATACCGATCATAATCAGCCAAGGTGTCTCACCCAGTAAACTAATGCCAAGCATAAAGATACCACCGATAAACATAAACACGACACCAATCATTAAGATCTTATCGGCATCGTAATGCTTAATGGCATATAACGTCATATAAATTCTCCCCGCCAAAGCACTGGCCACAATTCCAAGCGAGAGTAATCCATAGGATGAAGGAGACATGTGGTAGTCTACAATAAAGATAAATGGCGAGATCGTATAAAACACAATGATCCCAGATAGTGCTGCCACCATGACAAAGCAATACATTAAAAATCGTCCGTGCTTCATGATCTCAAGATAGTTGGTTGCGATGACTTTTATCTTTAAAGCATCCTTATTTTTATAATGATTGGTTTCTGGTAAAAAGGTAATGATGACCGCAAGCAATATAAGCACAAAGACGATCATAAACACAAAAGTAGAGCGCCATCCAAAATAGGTCTGTAAAAATCCACCGATCACCGGCGCCATTGCCGGTGCGACCAAAAAGAAAATGCTAAGCCACGCCATCACATTTAAAAATTGCTTCTTATTTGCACTATCTTGAATAATTGTCCGAGACAAAGACATCAACGCCCCGACGCCTGCTCCTTGAATAACGCGGCCTAAAATCAACATTTGAATGGATTCCGAAGAATAACAAACAATTGAGCCAATCAAATAAACGACGCTTCCAATGATGATCATGCCCTTACGACCATATTTATCCGAAGCAGGCCCATAGTATAGTTGTGAGAACGCCAGTGATATTAAAAAAAAGCTAATCGTCATCCGCACAACTGAGGTATCTACATGATAGTAGTGAGCAATATCTGGCATACTGGGCACATACATATCTGAGGCAAAAAAATAACCACATGCCATCAAAATAGCAATAGCTGATAATGTCAGCATTGGCATGGGTGGGTGCTTTTGAAGTGTATTAATTTTGACTTGTTCCAATGTGATTATCTCTTTATAAATATTAGGTTGTTTTGAGTTAAAATCATCACGATGTCACAGATACAACATTTGCCTGTGCCGTTAATACTTTAGTTGCCGCAGCAATATCAGCATTGGCAAAGCCAGAAGTGATCAATAAAGTCGTGATGATTGCTATCATATATTTAGTCATATTATACCCTCCTACAGGTTGATCGACCGTTCAGTAAATGCATCATATCAAAACTAGATCGATCGTTCAATGATTTTTTGTGGGGAATTGACCATTTTTTGTGTATACTCATGTAAACTTCAAGAAATTAATACCTTAATATGAATACTCAGAACCTCTGCACTAAGCAAAAAATTATTGCCGCTGCAAAAAAATTATTTGTTGCCGGTGGTTATAATGGCACCTCTATTAGAGACATTGCCAAAGCATCAGATGTTCAAACTTCTTTGATATACCACTACTTTCAAAATAAAACCTGCCTATGGAAACATGTGAAGGAATCTTTTATTGCCCAAAATGACAATTTCTCTTTCTCCCCCATTATGGAAGCGCCATCCTTTGAAGATTTTATTGCCGAATTGGTCAGCATTCGTTTTAACTTCTTTAAGCAAAATCACGACATGCTCAGAATGCTTGACTGGCAAAGACTTGAAGATCAAGGCGAGAAATTGATTGGAGTCACCAACTCAAAAAATCTAGGCACTTGGGAAAACTTAGAGAAAAAAATATATCAGTTCCAAACTGAAGGCTCGGTGAATAGAGATCTCTCACCACGCCATATTCTCTTCATGCTATCGGGCGCAATCTTTGGTCCTTTTCTTCGAACAGGATTTAGTGAGCTTCCTTCGAAGGAGGAGGAAGGAAAATATATTAATATGTTGGTTAAATCACTTATTTCAGCTTTTAAAGCTTAATGTGAATTTTGGAGTCCGAAAAATACCGCTCGTACTCTCCATACAATGACGTCATATTCGCCTTAATTTTCACGAATTTTCCAGATTTATCCAGCAATGCTTGCAATGCAGGCGTTGGAGATACCTTCTCTTGAATGATCGGCTCTAATACCGTTTCAAATTTACAAGGATCGGCAGTTGAAATGAGTACCCAATGTTTCTTTTCAGCACTTTCACTCATATTTAGCTGATCTTTAGCAAAAAATGTGGTGGCGGTATGCGGGCAAGCCAGATAACCACTTTCACGATATAGCTTTAAAATTTCAGCAGAAATATCTGCATCTGAAGCCTCAAAAGCTCGCACTTGTGATTTAAATACCTCAAAATCTGGGAAGAGCGCTTGCAAACGTTCGAAGTTGCTTGGTTTTCCCACGTCCATCGCATTCGCAAGCGTCTCAATCGTATTCTGGTCTGGCGCTTTACCTGTTTTTAAATAGGAAACCAATGTGCTATTTGCATTTTGAGACACCACAATATCTCCAATCGGAAAACCACACTGCTTCGCCCAAAAAGCGGCCGTCACATTCCCAATATTTCCCGAGGGCACCACAAAGTTTGCCACTTTGCCATGCTCTAAGTAATATTTCCAACTCGTATAAGCATAATACGTTGACTGCGGCAATAATCGTCCAATATTAATGCTATTTGAAGTATTCAACTGCGTTTCATTTTGCCACCAACTATCGGTAAATGCTGACTTCACTAAGGCTTGACAATCATCAAAAGTGCCATCAACTGAAACAGCAAGCACATTATCTCCCCAACAAGTAATTTGGCTTTGCTGGCGTGCTGAAATCTTACCTTCTGGGAACATCACCACCACACGGATATTGGACTTTTGATGAAAAGCGGCTGCCACTGCAGAACCTGTATCTCCCGAAGTTGCCACAATAATTGTCATGGTCTTATCTCGCTTAAGATGACTTAAGCAACAGGCTAGAAAACGTGCGCCAAAATCTTTAAAGGAAAGTGTTGGTCCATGAAAAAGCTCTAGTACTGAGGTTGTCTTATTCAGTTTGACCAATGGCAAATCAAAGGTAAAACACTCATCACAAATTTGTGACAATACTTTCTCAAGCACATCTCCTTTAAAATAAGGTGCCAAAGCAATCTTGGCAAAGTCAGGGTAACTCACTGTTTTATCGATATTTTTCCAATCAATTTGAGGAAAAAGCTCTGGCACAAAAAGTCCGCCATCCTCTGCTAAGCCTGTTTGCATGGCTTCACTCACTGTCAAACATTGCTTAATACCTTGCTTTTGCGCCCGAGTGCTTATAAATTTCATAGTAATTCCTCATACTTAACAATATTTTCCACATGTGCGCCAGACGCCTGTAAATCGGAAATCCAAGACTGTGAAGAGAGCTGATGCTCAGCAAAAGCATTTTGCATCGCTTTTGCCACCCTTCTTGCACCTTGATTATCTGTGGTCAATGCAAACATAGAAGGACCTGCTCCTGAGATTGAGCAAGCCAACGCACCTGCATTTTTAGCAGCTCGTTGCACTTCATCAAAACCAGGAATCAGTGCCTTGCGTCGTGGTTCAATCAATACATCCTGCATACAGTCTTGCAATAAAGGAATGTCTTTCGTGTAAAGTGCCGCTATCACGCCCGCTAAATTAGAGGTCTGCGCCACCACCGTACTCAATTCAAAAGGTTCGGTTAAATAGCTTCTTGCTACTTTTGTTTCAATTTCTAAATCTGGGTGTACCAATATTAACTTAAGCCCAGGATCTGGTAGCTGAATCACTTTTAAAGGGGACACTGAACGGATAAAGGTAAACCCACCAAACAAGGAAGGAATCGCATTATCTCCATGATAATTCCCCGTGGCAACATGCTCACCAAAAATAGCGTATTCCGCTAATTTCTCAACAGGTAATGGAATAGATAAAAAAGCATTCATTGCCACTACCGCCACCACTGCAGAGGAGGCTGAACCTCCCATGCCTGAGCTAAGCGGGATGCCTTTTTGCAAGAAAACATCAAACCCCGCAGAAATTTTCAGATCTGATAACATTTTTTTGATCACCGCAGAGGCAACATTCTTTTCAATATCTGTAGGCAGTTTTTCGGCTCCCGCCACACCACTAATTTCACGAATAACAAGGCGCTCATCATTGCGTCGCTCAAGGCTTAAACGATCCCCTACACCCGAAATTGCCGCGCCCATAATATCAAAGCCCACAGCTAAATTTGCACTGGTTGCAGGCGCAAAAGCCACCACTGAGACAATATCTGAATTTAATATCTGCATTGGAATTCCTTACTTTGCCAGTTGCAACAGGTCCGCAAAAATACCCGCTGCAGTCACATCAGGACCTGCACCAGGACCTTTGATCACCATCGGGTTTGCCTGATAACGTTTTGTTTGCAATACCACCAGATTATCCGTTCCTGATAAGCTTGCAAAAGGGCTCTCTTTATCATAAGCCTCAATACCGACCTGCACTTTACCAGTATGATGAATCTTACCGATATAATGTAGCCCAAGCTTCCCTTGCTTTTTATTACCCAATAACACTTTCATTTCGACATCATGCTCGGGCAATGCTTTCAAAAAAGTTTCTTTGTCACATAAGCGCAGTGCCTCAGGCGCGAGGTTTTCAATAGATAAATCCTCTATTGCAACCTGTAAACCAGATTCACGTGCGAGAATCACCACTTTGCGTGCCACATCCATACCCGAAAGGTCTTCACGAGGGTCAGGTTCGGTAAATCCTTGCTCATAAGCAGACAATACTGCCTGTGAAAAACTTTTACCCGCACTAAGCTCTGAAAATATATAACTTAATGTTCCCGATAAAACACCCTCAATTTGCAATATCTCATCACCGCTATCCACCATATTTTGCAACGTGTTAATCAATGGTAAACCCGCACAGACATTGGTTTCATATAAGAACTTTACTTCATGCAATTGGGCATTTTTGCGTAAGGCATGATAATATTCAGCTGTGCTCGTGTTCGCATATTTATTGGGTGTGATTACTGAAACTTGTTGCTCAAAGCATTGCACATATTGTCCGGCAATCCCCTCATTTGCCGTCGCATCAATAATGACCGAAGTGCCACCACTTTGACGAATATGTTGAATGAAATCTTTTAAATTAATTTCAATGGCATCACTTCCTGCCAGTGCACTTTTCCAATCTGTTCCTAATAAATCCCCTTCACTCAACACCATTCGCTTAGAATTCATCACGCCTTTCACATCAATGGCAACATTTTTATGTTGAAAGATCTTAGGTGCTGCCTGCTTAAGTTGTTCAATAAAAGTTGAGCCAATAGAGCCCACACCGATCACACCCACCGAAATGTCTTGTGCATTAAAGTAAAAAGCATCATGCACCGCATTTAAAGCCCGCACCACATCAGACTCTTTAATTACAGCAGTAATGCTTCTTTCAGATGAACCTTGCGCAATTGCATGGATATTTGCACCCACCTTCGCCAGTGTATCAAAGAATTTACCTGCTGCACCAGGAGAACCCACCATGCCATCGCCCACAGCTGTAATAATGGCACAACCTTTGTCTAAACGAACTCGATCAATATTGCCACTTTGAATGTCATGCGCAAAGGCTTCTTTAATCACCGCTGCCGCAAACTCTCCTTCTTGGCTATACACCGCAAAACAAATGGAATACTCTGAACTTGCCTGAGAAATCATAATCACAGAAATACCATGACGAGTCAGCGCATCAAATACTCGAGAAGAGATCCCTGAAACACCAATCAATCCAGCACCTTGAATATTCACTAAGGCAATCCCTTCAATCGTGGTGAGCGCCTTCACCACTTCGTCACCATTAGTTTCAATGCTCGAAGTGATACAGGTGCCTGCTTTTTCAGGTTCTAAGCTGCTCTTAATCCAAAGCGGAATTTGCATTTCCATCACAGGAGCAATGGTTTGCGGATGAATCACCGTCGCACCAAAGTAAGCCAACTCCAACGCCTCTTTATAAGAAAGCCTTTTGATAGGCTGTACACGTTTTACCTGCTGAGGGTTGGCACTTAAGACGCCAGGCACATCTGTCCAGATTGTCAATGAAACCGCATTAAAAAGCTTTGCAAATATGGCTGCTGAAAAATCACTACCATTTAAGCCTAATGTGGTGCGCCCCCCTTCTGGATTATTGGCAATAAACCCTGTCACCACCAACACATCAAACTGCACTTCTTTTAAAAATTCGGCTAAACAAGACTGGCTACGCACCCAATCTACTTTTGCAGGGGGCGTGGCATTATCCACATAGAGTACCTTAGATGCTTTTAAATAAGCAGCATGATGCCCTTGGTTTTTTAAAAATAACGCCAATATTTGCGCTGAAAATATCTCTCCAAAGCCTAGAACAATTTCTTGAATATTTCGTGGATAACTACGAATGAGTTGAATCGTACCCAAAATACTAATAATAGTCTCACCATCAGCCTCAATCTCAGCTTTAAGCTTTTCTGCTGCCTTTGAATTCATCAAATCATCTATGATTTCATGATGCTTTAAAATGATTTGATCTACCACACTTCGAAAATCTGATTTATTTTTTGCAAGATCCAATGCTGATTGTAGCTGTCTTGTGGTTTTACCAATGGCTGACACCAACACAACTTCATCTTTCGCATGAATAATGCTTGCCACATTTCTAATCTTATCCGCATTGGCAAGACTTGAGCCACCGAACTTATGTACGATTAATTTTTTGTTCTGTTTCAGATCCATCTACATGTTCATTTATCTACGCTTATTGACATTAGTATTACCCATTTATACCTTCTCGCCTATGGGGTGATAGCGTAAATTCAAAAGATATGCGAAGATAAACTTCAGATAGAGAGAAACCCGTAAATAAGGCAATATCATGCAAAAAGTAGGCATCATCGGCTGGCGTGGAATGGTAGGATCTGTCCTGCTGCAACGTATGCAACAAGAGCAAGATTTTGATCATTTTGATGCTTATTTTTTCACCACATCTCAGCAAGGACAAACCGCACCCAGTATAGGACAAAATACCAAACTCTTATTAGATGCCAATAATCTATCTGAACTATCTAAAATGGATATTTTAATCAGCTGTCAAGGAGGATCTTATACCAATAAAATTTTTGAACCTCTACGCAAAAAAGGCTGGGATGGCTATTGGATAGATGCCGCCTCAACCTTACGAATGGATAAAAATAGCATCATTGCACTCGATCCAATCAACCTACCTCATATTGAACAAGGTTTACAAAATGGAATTAAGAATTTCATCGGCGGGAATTGCACCGTAAGCTTAATGTTGTTGGCTATTCATGGATTACTTAAAGCCGACCTTGTGAAGTGGATCAGTGTTATGTCTTACCAAGCTATTTCAGGCTCGGGGGCTGCTGCCATGAAAGAACTCTTGCGGCAGCAAAAGTACACGCTACAAGATATTGATATCTCAGATAATATTCTGAATATCGAAGAAGCTTTACGTAAAAAAGCACAATCAGCCGAATTCCCCAAAGAAGTGATTTCACAACCACTGGTTGCCAACTTGCTTCCGTGGATTGACAGCCCAATGTCTTCAGGGCAGTCTAAGGAAGAATGGAAAGCCATGGTAGAAGCCAATAAAATCCTAGATTCCTCAAAAGAAATTGCTATTGATGGCACCTGTGTGCGTGTACCAAGCCTTCGCTCACACAGCCAAGCACTCACCGTTAAACTTAAGAAAAAAATACCGCTTGAAGAAATAGAAGCTCTTATCCGCTCTGCCAACCCTTGGGTGAAACTCGTCGAAAACAACAAAGATGATACTTTAAATCAACTGACACCTGCTGCGGTTTCTGGCACGCTAGACATTGCTGTAGGACGAGTGAGAAAATCGCTTTTAGGGGATAAGTATTTGAATATATTTACCGTGGGAGATCAGCTGCTTTGGGGCGCAGCTGAACCTTTAAGGAGAATGTTACAAATTATTTTAAGCCAAGAAAAGGAGTATTAGAAACAATGAATAACTTACGTTCAAAAAACAATACACTTTTTATCTTCCTCGCTGTTTTATCAATGGTTTTTTTCGAAGCATGTTTATGGGTCAGTGTTGTGATAATCTCCTTTTACTATAATTCACCACAATCTGGAGATCATATAATAGCTTAAAGAATTTTGCAGGCTCTTCTGCTATTATATTAACATTACCGAACGCTCAACTTCACTTAAATTATTTTTGCCCTGTAGCATTTTATAAACCTTTTTTGCTTGTATTTTTTTCTAAGAATTTCTCTAAGCGTCGTTTCCTTTTCACCAATGTTCTCTGCAAGCTTACTGGCTAACTTTAGGCTAGTATCTGTGTGATTTATGCCACGATGTAAATAATATACATTTAGATGGTAGATTTCTCGATATATCGCAGATAGTATATGCGTGGCACGTTTTTTAATCTCTTTTAGAGTTGGGTCTGATGGGTTTATTACTCTTAGTTTCTGGATATATCGGCGTATTTAGCGAGCTACTTATAAAAGGTAGCGCCGCTAATAGCATGTTCCCTGCAGAGGTTAGGGACTGGGATGCCATTTTCCGCTTGCTTTAAAATACTCAGTTTCTGACCGTCACTAAATCTTGATTGTTTCATGTAAAATCTCCTATCTTTTAGGTTAATGGAAATTCTACTTTCAAACACCTCTTTTTTGCGGGGGGATTACCCAATCATATTCGGCATAACCGCCTTCAACCGTGCCACAATCCAGCATTTTTTTAATCACTGACTCATGGTAAGCCGTATCAAACTTTGGATACTCTTTTTTGAAGTTTTCAATATTCTCAATAAAGATTGATTTATACGTCTGAAGTTTGCGTTTATTGTGATTGGGGTAAGCAATAACAGCGTGATTTGTATGGGGTTATAATTTGCAGGTTGTATTATATACATTTCTGATAGGGTGTCAAAAAATGGGATCTCCTAATATATAGAACATCTCTTATAGCTCTCGAATTCCGTCGCAAAAGTAGATAATAAAAAGATATGGCTTCGTATCCGTCCAAGCAGACCTACTAAAATCAACTATAAGCCCATATGATTAAGCGACTCAATGAAAAAAATAAATAGATGTCTGATGCTAAAATAACATCTTGCTCCAATGAAGCTTAGTTCGCAATGATCTATAATAATCATAATCCAGAGGGTGTAATACTTTTACTTTCTTCTGATGCTTATGCACCTGAATTGTATTACCGGCCTCTAAAGTCAAATGCGAATGCCCATCAAAACTCAATAAAGGCTCAGGGTTATTATAATCCCCAATGGCAATCTTGATAATGCTATCGGCACTGATCACAATGGGGCGACTATTCAAAGAATGTGAAAACATTGGCACCAAAGACAAAACATTTAAACTGGGATGCATAATAGGCCCCCCTGCTGATAAGGCATGTGCTGTAGAGCCTGTAGGCGTGGCAATAATAATACCATCTGAACGTTGCGAAAAAGCATGTCGTCCATCAATAGAAATATCCAATTCAAAAAGCCGACTCTTTTGCCCTGCTGCAATGAGAATTTCATTAAAAGCATAGGTTTTCCCCGACAACATATCATTACTGTGGATCTCTGCCGTAATCATAAAACGTTCTTCAATCGTATAGTGACCTTCAAGCACCGACATAAGGCGCGTTTCTAACTCATCTGGGTTGATGTCGGTTAAAAATCCTAACTTCCCTCGGTTAACTCCGATCATGGGGATGTCAGCATGTGTAGAGAGATTCCTTGCCGTATTTAGAAAATTTCCATCCCCGCCTATCACAATGGCTAGATCACAGTTCTCGGCAATATCAGATAACTTATATGGCTCTGGCAGCTTATGCTCATCCATACAGTGCGCGGTATTTTCTTCGATCAAAATTGTCACTTTATCTTTTAAAAGATGATAAATTTGGCAAACTGTTTCAGAAACCAATGGATTAACATGTGTGCCAATGAGGCCAATTTTTTTGAATTGAAAAGTCAACGGTCTATTCCTTAATTACTAACAGTCTCACACATTCTAAGGAATAATTGTGCTTAATAGCAAATGGAACATTGTCTTCGAGGCTTATTGGCTAGCAATTTAGGCGTATGAATCATACAATATTGACATCGCTATCAGAGAGTATCGTACTATGCAGAAAAAACCATTGGTATTATTAATTTTAGACGGCTGGGGTTATCGAGAAGAAGATAAAGACAATGCTATCAACAATGCAAATAAACCAAACTGGGATCACCTTTGGGAAAACTACCCTCACACCCTTATTGATGCATCGGGCAAAGATGTGGGCTTACCGAATGGACAAATGGGAAATTCTGAAGTCGGACATGTAAATATTGGCTCTGGACGTATTGTTTATCAAGAACTCTCCCGCATTGATAATGAAATCAAAGATGGTTCCTTCGCCAAAAATATTGAACTCAGTAAAGCCATTGATAGCGCAATCCAACAAAATAAAGCCGTACATATTATGGGGCTTTTATCACCCGGTGGCGTACATAGCCATATTGATCATATCCGCGCCATGATCTTGGTGGCGCACAAACGGGGTGCTCAGGAAATTTATGTCCATGCTTTTTTGGACGGCAGAGATACGCCACCTCAAAGTGCTTTACCTTGGATTACTGAAATTGATGACTTATTACAAGACCTGAATGTCGGGCGTATTGCCTCGCTATGTGGCCGTTACTTCGCCATGGATCGTGATAGTCGCTGGGATCGTGTTGAACAAGCTTACAACCTTTTAACAGAGGGTGAAGCAAGATACACTGCCACAACAGCCATAAAAGGTTTAGAACAAGCCTATGATCGCAATGAAAATGATGAATTTGTCAGTGCGACCATTATTGAAGATTCAGCTCACCCTGCTGTCAAGCTCGGCGATGGTGATGCCCTTATCTATATGAACTTTAGAGCAGATCGTGCCCGTGCACTCGCCTATGCTTTTGCCAATAATGATTTCGATGGATTTACACGAAAGGTGCGCCCACACTGCCACTTTGTGACCTTAACACAATTCGCAGAAGCCATTAAAGCACCCTCCGCTTATTCGCCGATTATGCTCAAAAATGTATTCGGGCAATATCTAGCAGACCTTGGATTAACACAACTTCGCATTGCAGAAACTGAAAAATATGCACATGTGACATTTTTCTTTAACGGTGGCATTGAGCAACCCTTTAAGGGCGAAGATCGCATCCTAGTAAAATCTCCTGATGTGGCAACTTATGACCTTCAACCTGAAATGAGTGCCTACGAACTCACAGATAAACTGGTAGGTGCCATCCATTCTGGAAAATATAATGTGATTATTTGCAACTATGCCAACTCGGACATGGTGGGGCATACCGGAAAATATAGCGCGGCCATCAAAGCGATTGAAGCGCTCGATCAATGCGTTTATAAAGTCATTACTGCCACACAAGAGGTGGGCGGTGAAGCACTGATTACCGCAGATCATGGAAACTCTGATATGATGGTAGATCCCATCACCGGAAAACCGCATACGGCTCACACAACGAACCCTGTACCCCTAATTTATGTTGGACGAAACGCAGAAGTCAAATATAATAACGGTCGATTGTCAGACATTGCACCCACTATGCTAACCTTAATGGGTATTGAGCCCCCTAAAGAGATGACTGGACGTGCACTTTTTGACCCGAAATAATTAAGACTTATTTATCCTAAAATAATGATAAGGAATGACAAATGTTAGATGCTAAACTGCTCCGAACAGATATCGACACGGTTGCCGCACAACTGGCAAAGCGTGGCTACACCCTAGATATAGATAAGTTCAATGGATTTGAATTAGCACGCCGCGAGTTGCAATCTCAAACACAAACCTTACAAGCTGAGCGTAATGCCAAATCCAAAGAAATTGGCAAGTTGAAATCTCAAGGAAAAGATGCCTCAGAGGTTTTAGCTTCCGTGGGGGAAATGGGTGATAAACTTAAAAAATGTGAAGAAGCACTTAAAGCATTACAAAAAAACATTGAATCCTACTTACTTGAAATGCCAAACCTACCGCATGATGATGTGCCTGTTGGCAAGGATGAGAGCGACAACGTCGAAATCAGAAGCTGGGGAACCCCTCGTACTTTTGATGCTGGCTTTACGGTTAAGGATCATGTGGACATTGGTGAATACTTGGCTGGCATGGATTTTAAAATGGCCTCTAAAATCACAGGTAGCCGCTTCGTGGTTTTGAGCAATCATATTGCGAGAATGCACCGAGCCTTGACGCAATTCATGCTAAACACCCATGTAAATGAACATGGATACACTGAAATGTATGTGCCTTATATGGTCAACAACGACAGTCTTTATGGCACAGGGCAGCTACCAAAATTTGCAGATGACCTCTTCCAGCTATCAGGTGAACTTAATTATAGTTTGATTCCCACCGCGGAAGTTCCACTGACCAATCTAGTTCGCAATGAGGTCGTTAATGAAGCTGATTTACCACTGCAATTCGTTTCACACACGCCTTGTTTCAGAGGTGAAGCGGGCTCCTATGGTCGTGATACCAGAGGCATGATTCGCCAACATCAGTTTGAAAAAGTAGAAATGGTACATATTACAAAGCCAGAAGAAGGGCTTGCCCAACTTGAAAAGCTGACTTCACATGCCGAAGCGATTTTACATAAATTAGAAATCCCTTATCGAGTGCTCACCTTATGTATGGGAGACATGGCCTTCTCAGCTAAAAAGACTTATGACCTTGAAGTTTGGATTCCTTCACAAAATACTTATCGTGAGATTTCTTCTTGTAGCTGGTGTGGTGATTATCAAGCACGCCGAATGCGTGCTCGCTATAAGGGGAGTGACATGAAGAAACCCGAGCTGGTCCATACACTTAATGGCTCAGGACTTGCTGTGGGTCGCACCCTAGTGGCGGTACTCGAGAACTATCAACAAGAAGATGGTTCTGTAGTCGTACCTGAAGTGCTACGCCCTTATATGGGTGGACTTGCGGTGATTCAAGCGCAATAAGACCCTCTCCTTAAAAATTATATAACGCCATAGATGATTTAAAATAAAATAACTAGACTAAGCTTATTCTTAAATATATTTATATCCAAAAAGTGGAAAAGCCCATGAAAAAAACGACTATCAAAAAAACGCTACTTGCCACAGCAGGTATTTCTATTGCACTTGTGCTTGCAGGCTGTGGTGCCAACAAAGGCTTGCAAACCTACAGTATCAATGATGCCATGAAAAATATGCCCGCGTCTGTGAAAGCAAAAACCGGTGATTTCAAATTCTACTTTAATGAACCTGCTGGACTCGGCTCAAAGAACTTAGGTCCTATTAAAACCAGCAACCGTACTAATGCCGCTGGAAAGTCTGCATTAACCTCTTGTAACTGGGTGTTTTACAGCGCATTACTTGATTTAAAACAGCAAGCACTGCAAATGGGTGGTGATGCCGTTGCCAATATCCATTCAAATTGGAAAAATAACAAAACAAAAAGTAGCACCACTTTCGTCTGTGAAAATGGTTTATGGTTGACGGGTGTTGCTTTAACGGGTGAAGCCGTTAATAGAAGCAAGCTTTAACTTAAGATCATCTCCAAATTCATGGATGCTCCTTCTAAAGCAATACCTGCTCCAACTCTAAAGCAACCTGATAACGCGCCCATACCGCACGTTTAATCTTTTCTATTAACTGATAAATATCATCTGCTGTGGCATTATGATGATTAATAATGACCCCACCATGTTTTTTAGAAATCATTGCCCCACCAATTTGAAAGCCTTTTAAGCTAAGATTCTCAACCATTTCTCCCACTGAAATATGATAGTTTGGGCGCTTAAAAACACTACCTCCACTCGGCTCTTGGGGTAATTTCAATCGTCTAGTTATCAAAATCTCATTCATCTTCGCTTTAATTTTAACTTTATTGGCTTTCGCAAACTCAAAAGCAATAGAGACAATCACCTCAGGAATTTCCTGAAACATTGTATGTCGATAGACATATTCAATCTCAGATTTTTGATAGGTTTTGATGATCCTTGAATGCCGGTGAATGGTGGTTACCTCTGTCAAGTGATCATAAATAGATGCGCCATAAGCGCCTGCATTCATCCAGATAGCACCCCCCACCGTAGCCGGCACATCATAGAGTATCTCCACACCACTCAATTCATGTTCAAGTGCAACCAGACTGAGCTGTTGTAGGCTAACACCTGCATTAGCCGTCACTTGACAACCTTCAACGCTGATTTGTGAAAAATTTTCTCTTAGAATGATAAAAGGTTGATCCGCATAATTTGGTTTTGTCAGAATAATATTACTTCCATTCCCCAAAATAATGGCATTAGGATGTTTTTTTAAATACTCTTGGACTTGTTCTATAGACTTAGGAAAATAAACATTGGAGGCTTTTGATGCGACTCTATATGTATTATATTCTGTTAAATCAAACACCTATGCAACCTGATTTTGCACATTCAAAGCCGTAACCATTTGTTCTTTTTCTAAATGTGTCACATGCATAAAATGAGAAAGGTTATCAAGGAGGTTATCATAACCTCTAAACACTTGATCCGCATTAGAGATAATGGAAGGACCATTTGCCACCGATGCCGCCATGACACAAGCCATCCCGCCTCTAAGGTCTGTACAACACATTGCCGCACCCTTTAATGTTTCATTAATGGGTTGTGTTAAAATGCCTCTATCTTTATACATCACCTCAGCACCCAGCTTCATAATTTCATCTAAATATGCCGTACGTTCTGGAATGACATTATCCTTGATCGTGCCTGCACTGTTCGCAACCAATCCTAGCATTGCAAAAATCGGTTGTAAATCCGTTGGAAATCCAGGATACGGCTGGCAAACCATTTCAAGGCCTTTGAATGAAGTTAATTGATCACCATGAATAATTAAGATCCCTTCTTTCGGCTGGTAATCATAAGTCAGCCCAAGCTCAACCAAAGACTGCAAAGGCGTTTGCAAATTTCCTAATGATGTCACCCCTTTTAAGTGCAGCCTTTTTTTGTGCATCATTGCTAAAACAACATAAGTCATAATTTGTATGCGATCAGGAATCAACTTCATTTCAGACGCATGTAAGCTGGTAACCCCTTGAACAACCACTTCTCGGTGAATGGTGTCCACGGCAATTTTGGCACCACATTGATTTAAGAAATTAATCAAATTGATGATTTCAGGCTCTACGGCACAATTCGATAAAATTACCTCTTTGTGCCCTAATGTTGCATAAAGAATCAGGTTTGTTGTCGCCCCAACAGAAGGGAATGCCAAGGTATGCTGCACATCAATGTCGCGAAGATGGCGAATTGAAATCAATCCATTTTCAACCCTTACTTCTGCATTCAATGCTCGCAAGCCATCTAAATGCAAATCAAAACGGCGCTCTCGGCCAAAAGAACAGCCTCCAGGCAATCCAATGGCAATATGACCATTCTTTTTAGCGGCACTTCCTAACAAATATAATGAACAACGTGTTGCCTTGGTCAAAGATGAGGGCAAGTCACCCTCTTGAACCAAACCATTATTTAAAATTTGAACTCGATCCTGACCTTCTTCAAAAGTAAGACCTAGTCTGGTCAGTATTTTCTTACTACCTTGATAATCCTTCAGCTGCAATGGTACATTGGTAAAAGAAGTTTTTCCATCCACTAATGGCGTTGAAAATAATAAGGGTAACAGTGCATTCTTCGCACCGTTAATGTGAATCTGCGCTTCATTTAAGTTGTTTTGCTTTGGTTCAATCAGTAGTTTCACTAAAAGTCTTTTTTTTTACACCTATTAATAAATGTAAGGATAGACACTCAACATCAGAATGTCATGGCGTGTCTGGCAAATTTCTCACTTGCTATGGCAATATTCTCATAAATAATGGAAAAATATGGGGTTTTCTAGTAGGCTAAAAGAATAATAAGCTAAAACAGTACGTAGTTTATGCCCAAAATACTGGTCTTTAAAACTGAAATATCGTCTTTCCTGAATGCCAAACAACTCATCGACGATCCTATTCTTTGCCATGCACTAGGCATTGATGCAAGCCTTTATCAAATGACCCCTAAATTGGTTGTAAAAGCTAAAAACCTTGAAGAAATACAAAAAATCATTCTTGCCGCAAATAAACACCAAGTGACCATTACCTTTAGAGCTGCAGGCACCAGCCTTTCTGGTCAAGCTGTCACCGATAGTGTCTTAGTCGTACTTACACCTGGAACATGGCAACAATATCAGATACATAACAAAGGCGAATACATAACTTTACAGCCAGGAATTATTGGAAGCTATGCCAATCGATTACTGGCCCCTTACCAACGCAAAATTGGACCTGATCCCGCCTCCATTGATAGTTGTAAAATTGGAGGCATCGCCGCAAACAACGCCAGTGGCATGTGCTGTGGTGTCACGGGAAATTCCTACCACACCTTAAAAGATATCAAACTTGTCCTCGCTAATGGCAGTGTGTTAGATACAAAATCAGCAACGAGCGTGCAAGCTTTTAAACAAGACAACCAAGCCTTACTTTCACATCTCTCCAAGCTTGCCATTCAGACCAAAGAAAATAAGCGGCTTGCGAATCTCATTCAGCGTAAATATCAGATTAAAAACACAACTGGCTATACTTTAAATGCACTCATCGATTATAGCGACCCGATTGAAATCCTATCTCATTTAATGATTGGCTCCGAAGGAACCTTAGGATTCATTGCTGAAATCACTTATAAAACCTTGCCAAAATATTCATACCGAGCCACTTCACTACTCTTTTTTAAGGATATTTATAAAGCGACTGAAGCTATTTTATCCCTCAAAAAAACTTCAGTTGTCACCGCAGAACTGATGGATTCAAAATCACTCATTGCTGCAGAAAAAGCCGACCAAATGCCGTTGAAAAGTTTTGACCCATCACATAAGCATCAAGTTGTACTCTTAATTGAAGTCACTGCAGCGGATCAAAGTCAACTTCAATCGCAACAGCAAGAAGTGGATAACCTTATCCAATACGAGCAACTCATTGATGCAATTAGGTTCACACAAGATGAAGAGCTTATCGCTCAAATATGGAAGATGCGTAAATCAGCCTTACCGATTATTGGTGCTGTGAGGCCCGTGGGTACTGCTGTGGTCATTGAAGATGTCGCGGTACCTTTAGATAAATTATCACAACTCGTTTCTGAACTACAAAATATTTTTAGAGATTATCAGTATCATGAGGCCGTCATCTTTGGACACGCGTTAGAAGGAAATCTGCACTTTGTTTTTACGCCTCGATTTGATGAAGAAAAAGAAGTTCGCCGTTATCGCCGCTTGATGGAAGCCGTTGCACACTTAGTGAGTGACAAGTTATTAGGTTCTCTAAAAGCAGAGCATGGCACAGGTAGGAATATGGCTTCTTTTGTCAAAAAAGAATGGGGAGAGTCTGCCTATCAGCTCATGCATGACATCAAAAATTTGCTTGACCCTAAAGGTATTTTAAACCCCGATGTAATTTTATCTGATGACCCTGAAATTTACCTCAAGCATTTTAAGATTACCCCTCAAGCTGATAGTATTATCGACCCTTGCATGGAGTGTGGTTTTTGTGAGCCTGCCTGCCCCACTCGAAATAATAGCCTCACACCCAGACAACGCATCGCCTTAATTCGTCAGACACAAACCGGCAACACACTAAATAAAGACGATCAGGAAAAAATTCAAAAGATACTTCAATCTGAAGCCATCGATTCCTGTGTGACCACCGGATTATGTGCGCAAAAATGCCCAGTTTCTATCGATACAGGTGCTTGGGTAAAAGCACAACGTAGTCAGAATATTTCTGTTATTAGCAAGATCATTCCCTATAGCTTTGTCAATCAATCTTGGGCATGGAAAGGCGCATTAAGCCTAAGCGCTTCTATTGAATCTCTCACCAAGGGAAAACTTTCGACACTCACAAAGTCACTGCATCAAAAGTCGCAACGTCTACCCGTTTATTTACAACATACACCAAGATCTTCCCATCAAATTGAGATCACGAATGGCGACACAAACAAATCAACTCAACATAAAGTGGTTTACTTTCCATCATGTATCAGCAAAATCATGGGCAAAGACCCTCAAGTTTCAAATAGCCGACAAACTTCCGATGCAATGCTTAGCCTAATGAGAAAAGCAGGATTTGAAGTGATTCTTGCCGATAAAGCAAAACAATGTTGTGGGCAAAGCTTTATAAGTTCGGGTGACTTTAATCAAGCTAACCGCTATCAACAACAACTTCAAGATTACCTTTATGAGCTGAGTGAACAAGGGAAATGGCCTGTTGTCACCGATATGAGCTCTTGCAGCCATCAGCTACATAAATCAACAAAACCAACTATATTGGATAGCACAGAATTTATCGCACAACATATCCTGCCAAACATTCAAATACAGACAAAACATCAAAAAATTGCCTTACATATTACTTGCAGCTCTCGGCTTTTAAACCATGAGAAAATTTTGAAAGAAATATGTCAACAAATAGCGCATGAGGTCATTATTCCAAATGATGTCTCTTGCTGTGGTTTTGCAGGAAATAAAGGTTTCTCACAACCTGAAACAAATCAAAGTGCCTTAAAAGCACTTGGTGATCAAGTTAAAGAATGTACTTTAGGGGTCACAACGAACCGCACTTGCCAGATCGGCTTAAATGAATATAGTTCGATACCTTACTATGCGCTTGCAGAAATATTAGATAACGGTAGTGTCTAGTGAAATGTTTTTAAACGCCCCACATACTGTTATTCGCACACATTCTCTCTGTAATAAAAGCATTTTTTGCACTATGATATCGATACCATTGTCTAACTTTATGAATAAGCTTTACCATTATAGATCTCCTTATTTCATCATTGCAATCGTATAAGCAGGTGCTTTAGATGCATTTTCTCCTTCTACTGGAAATAGTGCTTTTGACAATGAATTTATATAAGCATTAAACACATGTTGGATTTTTTCTTTTGCGATGCTCATCAATGATTGACCGCTAGCATGTTTAAAATTATTT
>CAUZSH010000010.1:0-34703 GCA_963582935.1 Gammaproteobacteria bacterium | reverse complement strand
ACTTCTAGTTAGCAGGTATGAGATATCCCCATGTATTGTGTATATAATTTACCTTGATTTTTATGATTACTAAATGGCTCTCTGAATTGCTCTGGCATGTTCAACACTATTTGACGATAGCGAATCCCTCTGAAAAGCATATTTGCTATTTTAGTCATACACTCTCTAGCATGGCGTTTGCCACACTGCGGGCAAAACCGCCCTTTACAGCTAAGATTGACTTTATGCTCACCCTTGCCGCACTCCATGCACTTAAAAGTCATGAAGCCACCTTCTGGACTACCACATTTTAGCATCTTTTTGACTTCACCAGCATAGTAGTTGGTATTATATTTTGGGTGGTCAAACACAAATTGATCCCAACCATCTTGGAAGACTTGTTTGAATCTTAGAAACTTACTCTTAACTGTTTTAAACATAGCTAAAAGCAACTAAACTAACAAAGTTATAAAATGATACGCCTTTATGACATGATGGTCAAATAGCGCACAGATTCAAACTCTTTGGCTTAAAGGGCTAATCGTGCCTTTTCTTAGGTATAAAAATATAGGGTGTAATTGCAGTGCGGTAAAGTCTTAGATATTATTGCATGTATTTTCTAAATTCAAATTTTGGGCCAATCACTGTGATATATAATCAACAAGCTTAGCAACCTCATCTTTCTTTTCAAAATATCGACTACTAGCCCATTTAGCTAAATCACCTATCGAAGCTAAGCCAAAGAAATTATCATTATCATCGTATACAGGTAAATGACGAATCTTCTTATCTGTCATTATTTTTAAAGCCTCTTGAGCGGTTTTAGTATAATCAATCGCTATGAGATTGGTACTCATAATATCTCTGACATAAGAACTATGTATATCCATACCAAACCCAATAACTTTTTCAAGAAAATCTCGTTCTGTTACAATTCCATGAAAATTAACTCCATTAGAAACCAACAGTGAACCAATTTTGTTTTCATTCATTATTTTTGAAGCATTAAATATAGTTTCATCATCTCGAATTGAATAAATAGATTTAGTCTTATCTAAAATATACCTTAATTCAGTATTCATCTTAATTATCCTTGTAAAAAATCATTCTTTCTAATTAAATCATTAAGTTAGGTGTATGTTAATACAAAATTTAGATTATCTATTCTCTAAATTTTTAATCATTAATGTTTAGGAATTTATAATAACAATGTTGTTTGAAAGCACCCTGCTACTTTCACTCACAACAACACCAACGACGCTCAAACTAATCATAATAATCACACTTGCTACTCTCATACATAACCCCCATTATGATTTTTTAGTGGCGAGCCTATTTTAACATTTCCTAGTATATGAATTCAAAACCATAAAGAGGTCAAATTCTAGGTGATAGTATTAGGGGCTTTGTACCAGAGAAAAAAGATAAGTAACGCGATATCAACCAGATAGAACGGAACTACATTTAATTAAAGATGACTAAAAATGACTCTGAGGCAATAGTCATTGTTAGAGGTGGTGTCTTAATATATGCTCCAATAAAACTAACGAAATGAGACACATATTATGAAAAAAAATAAATTACCCCTTAACCGTATTGCAATGACCTTAGTTATTAGCTCTTTTTCTTTTGCAGCTTTCGCGGCAGGCACAACCTTTAAGACCCTATATTACACTAACGATTCTAATGCAGATTATATTTCAACTAGTATTCACGCAGCAGGGACTATCGGTGGTTCAAAAGTAGGGCAGGACGGTGGAACAACGGTAGGTGTTGTCGATGCTTATGGACGGCCTTTTTTACCGAAAGGATATATTTACAATTGCCTTGCCGATTTTGATGGACAGTCATACCCTCTTAGTGGTGCATTTTATTTCGAGTGCGACCAAGGTGGAAAAGCTCATACCGCAGCTGGAATTGTGATTAATTTGCAATCTACCAATGGTGTGAATCCCATGCCCAACAGCGCCAGTGTTATCTTTGCGCCTGCTCAGGTGGTAATTCCGGCACATGGTTAATCATGGGTTCTGTCGAAAGTATTTAGCACCAACCCATAGACGTGGGTTTTTCAGCAGTAGGCTTAAAAGATGCGTTATGTTCTACAAGAAAAGAGGATTAGCATCATGGCAACATTAGTAAATAATTTTAAACGTGCTAGCGGTCAATCATTGATGAGCATCGCAAAAGAAAAAATCCAACATGTGTTTAATGCTTATGTAAATTCATTGTCAAAAGCACTATTTCCAGTAGAAGGAGAAAATGCATCTAAAGCACATGCTTATATGATTGCAATGATGAAATAAGGAGATCTATAATGGTAAAGCTTATTTTAACATTTCCTAGTATATGAATTCAAAACCATAAAGAGGCCAAATTCTAGGTGATAGTATTAGTGGCTTTTAAACACTGTCCGAGCTAGGAGATATTTTAGTTTGTGATTATTTGGAAAGTGACATTTTGAAATTATAAGTGTCTCGCAAAAAATAACTATGTCAATTTTGGCATCATGGAAATTAGGGGGTCTGGGGTTATACCCCGACTTTTGTCCTTAGCTGAGAAGTGATCAATATATTGGCGAAAACAATCCAAATATACGTTCCTTTTTTTGGATTCATTGGGATTTTTTGGAAACTCAAGATAACAAAGCATCCATAAAATCCAAAATACTCATCCAAAAATTGTAAGTTCAAGCAATCGAATTTTAACTGTTAATTGGATTCTTAATTTAAAGCTGAAAAATGCCCAAAATGAAGCCTTAAATGCGAGAAATATATCATCGATGTATATCCCTATGCTAGTTTTAGGGATAGGTTATTTTATTCAGTTAATCGCAGTTCAAATATTCTATAAAAAAACTGCCATTGAAGTATAGGTATCAAAAAAAGGGATCTCCTAATATATAGAACATCTTCAATAACTGAATCCTCCACAGTAGGATCATCAACTACAGAATCCTCTACCACGGACACATGAATTAAGCCCACAACAAAAATAATGTTTTCGCAATGTACTTATAATGTTAGCGACAAAAGTGATCAAAATAAAGTCATGCCTTATGACTAAAGGCGACTGAAGTAAAAAGAATAAATGGTTTAGAAAAAAGCTATTTTCGCTTATAGGTAATAAGATACTTTCTAGACAACCATGCCAATGCAATCAACACAGCGAGATCTAAAATTAAAATCCCAGCGGCTAAAGCCGTATTATATTCAGGGCTAATATACATGCTACCTGTACCAACCAACGGCAAGACAGAGGGCTTATATGGGAAACTATATTGCTTTGCTAAGGTATCCGTTATGTCTCTCATGTTAATCACGGGAATGCCTTCTTTTAAAAAATTCACCGCCACAGAGTTCACACCCGTTAAGAAAACAGGCAAGCTTTTAGTTATTCCAGATGGAAGTGATTGTGGCGGAATCTGAGACATGCTCCCTTTCAGTTTTTTAAGCCCAATAGACGCCATGCCACCCCCAACATTTATATAGGCTTTGATTGGGTCGCCTTTCGCTTCTTTTTTGTATAAAGCCAATCGCCGCTTAATCGAGTCGTTTGTACCAGTAACCTTTAAAAAGTGATAACCTGATTTTTTAATTGCTTCGTCAAGTATCCCGATTCCTTCTGGTGTCACACCATAAGCTTTATCTCGACTTCCACCCAAAGAAACACCAATAGGGGCAACATCAAATACCTTATCCTTTACTAAAATTCGATACATATCCACAATAGATAGTTTGGGGATATTCGCGCCATAGTTAGAAGCACCAGCAGAAAGAATAATCAACGGTTTCAACCCGAGTGTTTGCGCAGCCGCAACGGCAGCCATATCTGCTGCTGGAAATGAACCTGTCATTGCCACGGCAACCGTATCACCCTTTTGTAAACCCACATCACCGTACCATTGTACAAACAGTGCCGCCAAATTTGGATTCACCGAAGTTCTTTTTGCATACAGCGTACCTGGATCGGTGGTAATGGCAGAAGACTTATATCCGATAAGACCCATCCCTGTTGGATCAAGTTTACGATTAATCTCTACGCCCAGACTTTCTCTTGCTGCCCTGATATCCATAAAAGCTTTAAAAGTTAAAGAAGATGCATCCAATTTTTGTTGAAAATAAGGTTGTTGTTTATCACTAAGGAAATGCTCAACCACAAACAGTGAGAGCAACATAAAAACACAAAATCCTATAATAACATAGCGCGGTAAAAACTTCTGATGCCAGTACATATTTTTCATAACGTTATAATCACATTCCCAATCAAAATAATTAAAACCAATCGAACAAATATTGTTGCAATCAACAATGAGCCGATTGTTTCAATAATGCCCTGCCTATCCATCGAAAGTGCAATCAAACCTGGTATGATATACCCAATCACCTGAACGGCATGCCCAAACACACCGTGAACAGCAAAATCTATGAACACCTCATTCATCATGATACCAGAAATAAATGCTAATAAAATCGTCAAAGCAATACGCCTTCGACCATAAATAATCATATAACGAGAAAGCAGTTTCACAACCGCATAAATAATAATCGCATCAACAATCGTTACCGTGACCGATAAAGGACTACCCATTTGCAATGCCAGATAACCAGGCACAATCATCCCACCTGTTGATAGTCCCAAAAATGAGACAAATATCAAGCCGACCACTAAGCCGACCCCAATCGAAAGTGTTAATGGATCCAAAATTATGCTCCCACGCTTTTTTCACAATAATCAATAATTTCCATACCAATACCCTTAATATTGCCGACACCCACTAAAAGATAGGGGTCAGGTAAGCTCATCTCCACTAAATGTCCATATATGGTTTCAACACCTTCATTCTCACATACTTTAATCATGACATGTTCTCGCTGCACCTCTGTCACATACTTTTTATAATAATGCACAAAGTATTCCGTACCAGTGCCAATAAGCAAAATAACATCTGGTTTTTCCCAAGTTGTAATCGCTTCGGCAAGTTGGTTTGAGCGATCTTGGCGATCCTGTCGGCAATTCACGACCAAAACTTTACTATTACAGTTTGAATATTTTGCCAATAGATTGTTCCATAACATCAGTGTCGAAACAGGGTCATTTGCCGCAAAAGCATTTGCAAAAACATAAGACTTATCCCTAAATTCAAAAGGATACTCTCTTAAGGCACCTGGGTCTGGTGTTGCCCCCCACATTCCTTTTAAAGCATGCGCTCGATCCAATCCTAGAGCCTCACAGACCTTCAAGGCAAGTGCCACATTCACCTTGAATTCGGTATAACTAAAGACACGCATCTCTTCATCGGTTAAGTCATCTATCTCTTTATCACTAACCGAATGAATTATTGAGCCACGATCTTTCGCCGCATACTCAAAAAAATCCAAGTGTTCTCTTTCAGAAGTAAAATAATCACCATTAACCGTCATGGTACCCGCCATTGCCATGGCAACGTCTCGTTCACTTGGTCCCATAACATCAAGGTGGTCTGGACGCGCATTGGTTAATACACCATGCGTAGACTGCACAATCCGTCGCTCACAAAGTGATTGTAATAAGGGTTGCAAGGCCATACACTCAATCACAATGGCTTTAGCGTTATTTTTAACCGCCCAGCGCATCACTTTGACTTGCTCAATCACATTGGTATAACCAACACGATAAACAGGGGATTCATTGCCTTCAGGATCAATCATCCTTGCATCCGTACCGGTTGTTTTAACGCATGTCCTTAATCCTGCACCTCGCATCCCTGCCGCAATTAAACGCGCCACACTAGATTTTCCTCTCGTGCCATTAACATGAATACGCACAGGAATTTTCTTTAGCGTTCTTAGGTGAAAGATATTTTCTATAACTAAAAAACCTACCAGCAATAGCAACAAAGCCACAAGATAAATAATCAAGAGAGTATTCGCTTCATTTTGGGTTTTAACTATGTTATTGGAATTTAATATTACCGTATGACAACATTTTATAAGCCACTTGACCACCGAGATCATTAACAATCTTCTCAAAAAAGCTCCGCTGCCTTGAATAATTCACATATTTATCCAACCCGATTTTTTTAGTGGCTAATGTTCTTACTGTTTCGAACCCATCAATCAGCCCAAGCTTGTTTGCTTCTACGCCACTGAAAGGAAGCCCTGAAAATATCACAGAGTAGTCTTTCTCATCCAAACGCTTACCACGCCCCTCTTCAACTGATTGAATAAACACCTCATGTGTCTGAGTTAACATCTTATCCATATCTGCCTTTTGCTTTGGATTTTGTGGTGAAAAAGGGTCTAAAAACCCTTTGTTATCACCTGCAGTATATAGCCTACGCTTCACCCCTATTTTTTCTATTGCTCCAACAAACCCAAAGCCCGCCGCAATCACACCAATTGAGCCGACAATTGACATCTTATTCGCATATATACCTTTGGCAGCCGACGCAACATAATAACCCCCTGAAGCACACACATCCGTGCAGACCACATACAAAGGCTTATTAGGATATTCTTTTTCAAGATAAAGCATATGCTGATAAATTTCATCTGACTGAACAGGGCTACCACCCGGGCTATTAATGCGCACAATCACCGCTTTCGTATTTTCAGCTTCAAAAGCGGCAGTTAAACTTCGTTTAATATAGCTCGCCCTCGCATCAGAATCATCCGCGATAATTCCCTTCAAATCTACAATTCCAATGTGAGGTACTTTTTCTTCAGAAATTATCCCAGACTCATTTGACTGCCATAAGGAAATCATCAGCACAATAAAGTACACCAAAAATGCACCTCTAAAGAAAATAGACCATCGTCGCTTCAATCGTTGCTCTTTAACGGACTGCAATGCAACTTGTTCTAAAACAGAACGCTCAATATCCTCTTTTGTTTCAACTTTTTCTTCTCCAAACATAATGCAAAAAATCCAAAATAAAATTTACACCCTGTAAGCCTAGTAGAGATTTTCCTTATCTACATAATTAAAGACAAAACAAAACGACGATTTTATTATTTGTGGTACGCTTAAGGTGACAACAACAAAATGAGTAAATGTTCATGCAAACCATAACCCCTGTACAAACCAATTGGTTTGTGGTCACAGGCGCACCTTGTTCTGGAAAAACAAGCCTCCTTAGAAAGCTTCATAAAAAAGGTTACTCATGGCATCCAGAAGTTGCTCGAGAATATATAGAAAAAGCACTTGAGAACGGGCAGACATTACATGAAATTCGAGCAGATGAGGGCATATTTCAAAAAGGTTTGATTGACACGAAAGCGAAGTTAGAGCACACTCTAAACGTTAAGGAAATTCATTTTTTAGATCGTGCCATGCCTGACAGCATTACCTATTATCGTGTTGCAGGACTTGACCATCGTGAAGTGCTTCCACATTGTCATAAATTTCGTTATCGAAGAATTTATTTATTAGACGTTTTGCCCTATAAGCTGGATCATGCAAGAACAGAAAATACCGAAACGGTAAAATATATAGATCAATGGCTAGAAGAGGATTACAAAAGTTTGGGCTATGGTGTGCTACGAATCCCCGTTATGTCACTTTCAAAACGTCGTGACTTCATATTAGCAGACATAAAAAATCAGCTGCCAGATCACTCCAACAGCTGATTCTATGTTTATTATCTTGAAATTAAATTCTTAACAACCTGAAAGGTTCATGCCTGTTCCAGCTACTTCCTTTAAGAACTTTCTCCAAGCGTCTGTGCTTTTACCTACTTGTTTTTTAATTAGAGCGCTCATTGTACTGCTCCCCTATATTCAACTTATCAACCCTCACCTAATGGCGGATTGTTGAAAGTATTATCATACATTATTTAAATAATTACAAGTATTATTTTGAGCTATTTCACATTTATCTCTGAGATATATCCTCACCAAGCAAGCCAATATCTCAATCCTGTGTTTTACTCAACTTCCGCTTCTTCTTTAACTTCCTGCATCACTCTAACACCCAGCTCTTGCAACTGCTCAGCTGCCACATGTGACGGTGCTGAAGTCATCAAACAACTTGCGGTTTGTGTTTTAGGAAAGGCAATCACATCACGGATGTTATCTGTACCACTCATCAGCATAATCAAACGATCCAAACCTAATGCAATTCCGCCATGTGGTGGTGCGCCATACTTAAGTGCATCCAACAAGAAGTCAAATTTATCTTTCGCTTCTTCATCAGAAATGCCCAAAAGCCCAAATACTTTCTTTTGAACTTCTTGATCATGGATACGGATGGAACCGCCACCCAACTCATAACCATTTAAAACCACATCATAGGCTTTTGAAAGTAGCTTCTCAGGTGCACCATCTAAATCTTGAATGCTATCCAACTTCGGTGCTGTAAATGGATGATGCAAAGCATGATAACCCCCATCAACTTTCTCAAACATTGGGAAATCAACCACCCATAAAGGTGCCCATTTTTTGGTATAAAGATCAAGATCAGCGCCCAGTTTATTGCGTAAAGCACCTAAAGCATCGTTCACAATATTTTCTTTGTCTGCACCAAAGAAGATCAAATCACCATTTTTTGCGCCGACACGTTCTAGTACTGCACTTAAACATTCATCAGATAAGTTCTTAACAATGGGAGACTGCAAACCTTCGCGCCCCAAACTAACATCATTCACCTTAATATAAGCCAGTCCTCTCGCACCATAAATGCTCACAAACTTCGTATATGCATCAATTTTTTTGCGGGTAAGATTCGCACATCCATTTGGGACGTTTAACGCGGCGACTCTTGAACCGTCCGCTTTCGCAGGGTTTGAGAAAACATTAAACGCTTCATCACGCATTAAATCATTCACATCTACAAGCTCTAGTGGAATACGTAAATCAGGCTTATCGGAACCATATTTTTGCATCGCTTCTGCATAAGTAATTCGCGGGAATGGAATTTTAAAATCAACACTAATCACTTCTTTAAAGAGCTTAATCAACATTTCTTCAGTCATGCTGATAATGGCTTCTTCAGACATAAATGATGCCTCAATATCCACCTGTGTAAATTCAGGCTGGCGATCTGCACGCAAATCTTCATCACGGAAACATTTTACAATTTGATAATAGCGATCAAATCCTGACACCATTAAGAGTTGCTTAAATAATTGTGGGGATTGTGGCAACGCATAAAAATCACCTTTATGCGTACGACTTGGCACAAGATAATCTCTCGCACCCTCAGGTGTCGCCTTTGTCAATACAGGGGTTTCTATATCTAGAAAGCCTTGATCATCAAGATGATTACGAATAAAGCGTGCAACCTTAGCACGTAAAGTAAACCGCTGCTGCATTTCAGGGCGACGCAGATCAATATAACGATACTTCAAACGAACATCTTCGCCGACATGCTGATGCTCATCAATCTGGAAAGGAATGGTTTCAGATTTATTTAAGATAGTCATTTCATCGCCAATAATCTCGATTCGACCGCTTTTTAAATTCAGATTTTCTTGCCCTTCAGGACGCGCTTGAACCAAGCCTGTTGCGGAAATTACATACTCATGACGCACACTATCTGCAATGGGGAAAAACTCGTCATTATCTGGCTGAAAAGTCACTTGCACCAAACCGCTTCTATCGCGAATATCTAAAAATATAACGCCGCCATGATCACGACGACGATGCACCCAACCACAAACCGTCACTGTTTGACCCACAAGTCTCTCAGTGACCTTTGCTCCATAAAAACTACGCATTATAAATTCTTCCTATCGGTTAACTCACTTATGAGTATATTTCAAACCCTATGAGGATATAGAATTCATGCCTTATTAGCAACCAAATACCTGCAATTCCCGCTAGACGCGGATAATTGCTTCTCGAGGGTAATACGCCTTATTCCGCCCAACCTTTAGAGCGTTCCAGCGCTCTTTCCCAGCCTTTTGTCAATGCGCGGGCTTCTTCCGCACTCATTTCTGATTCAAATGCACGCTCACAACGCCATTTCTGTTTCAGCTCATCAATATTATCCCAAAATCCAACGGCAAGCCCTGCTAAATAAGCCGCACCCAAAGCCGTTGTTTCCAGAACTTCAGGTCGAACAACCTTAGTATGCTGCAAAATATCTGCTTGAAATTTCATCAGAAAACTGTTCGCCACCGCACCGCCATCCACTCGCATTTCGGCGACGATAAGCCCAGTATCAGCCTCTTTTACTTTCATCAGATCATTGACTTGGTAACAAATACTTTCTAACGCTGCGCGGGTAATATGTGCTTTTGAACTTCCTCGAGTCAATCCCACAATGGTCCCTCTTGCAGATTGATCCCAATGTGGCGCTCCTAACCCCGCCAAAGCTGGCACAACATAAACGCCACCGTTATCTTTTACAGATTTTGCTAAAGCTTCGCTTTCTTTGGCATCTTTGAAAAACTCCAGCTCATCACGCAACCATTGCACAATCGCACCACCAATAAACACACTACCTTCCAAAGCGTATGTCACCTTATCTCCGATTTTCCATGCAATCGTAGACAGCAACTTATTATGAGACGTCATTGGTTTATCGCCAACATTCATCATCATAAAACAACCCGTCCCAAAAGTGGTTTTGATCATACCTTTATCTACACACATCTGCCCAAATAAAGCCGCATGCTGATCACCTGCTACCCCTGCAATCGGAATTTTGCTGGCAAATAGCGTGGTGGCAGTTTGTGAATAAATTTCACTAGAAGAACGTACTTCGGGCAGCATAGATTTTGGAATATTGAACAACTCAATAAGCTCGTCATCCCATTGACAGGTGTTTATATTCAACAACATGGTACGACTGGCATTCGAAATGTCCGTGGCATGTACTTTGTGGTTGGTAAATTTATAAATAAGCCAGCTATCTACTGTTCCGAAACAAAGCTCACCACGCCCAGCTTTTTCACGGGCGCCCTCAACATTCTCTAAAATCCATCGAATTTTTGATGCTGAAAAATAAGCATCAATCACTAGCCCTGTTTTTTCTTGTATCATATCCACAAGTCCTGTGGCTTTTAGCTCATCACAATATTTTGCAGTACGGCGATCTTGCCATACGATTGCATTATAGACAGGCTTTCCTGTTTTTCGATCCCAAACAATGGTGGTTTCACGTTGATTGGTAATGCCGATCGCCGCGATATTTGTGCCATTAATCCCTGCTTTAGAAATAACCTCTGCTGCCACACCTGCTTGTGTATACCAGATCTCATTTGCATCATGCTCAACCCAAGCGGGTTTTGGATAAATTTGTTTGAATTCTCTTTGAGCAATCTCAACAACTTTTCCATCATGGTCAAATATAATCGCCCGAGAGCTGGTTGTTCCTTGATCCATGGTTAGTATATATTTTTTTGTCATTGATGATCTCTTTTAAATTTTAATCACATCCCATCAACATCTTTAAGACTATGGTAGGCTGCAACCAAATACAGCCACATGGAATAAACCGTTAAGATCACAGCGATATACAATAAAATAAAGCTCGCAACAACCCAAAAATTTGTAATTTCGTTCGGCTTAATCAACAACACAACCAGCGAAGCCATTTGGCACGTAGTTTTTATTTTTCCCACCATAGAGACCTTCACAACGGCGCGCTGGCCAAGCTCAGCCATCCACTCTCTTAATGCTGAAACAACAATTTCACGTGAAATAATCACGGCAGCTGGAATCGCCACCCACCAGTATGGATATACATTCACAATAACAACCAACGTAACCGCCACCATTAACTTATCGGCAACAGGATCTAGAAAAGCGCCAAGCTTACTCGTTTGCTCAAAGCGACGCGCAATAAATCCATCCAACCAATCCGTAAAACCTGCCAAAGCAAAAAGTGCCGCTGAAATCAGATGATGCCCAGGAATAGGGATATAAAAGAAAAATACAAAAATTGGGATTAACGCAATTCTAAACATGGTTAACGCATTCGGAATATTCCAGCTCAAAACAAGCTCCAAGCATTCATTTTTTTAAAACTATAGCACGGTTTTCAACGAAACTAAATAAATCTCTACCCTAAACTACTTACACCACAACGGCACATATTTATTGAGCTTTAAGCATGTTTTAATTAACCTATCAAATAAAATAATTTATGCAGATTCATCATGAGCATTGATACCCAAATTCTACATTTAGCAAATGCACCTAAAGACCCATTTTCTTCCGACACACTCCCTCTTTATCAAACTTCGGGCTATAAAATTGATCTTGACCAAGGTTTTAACCAAGAATATTTTTATAGCCGATTTGAAAACCCAACCCGCACGGTTTTACAAACCCAACTCAAAAAGCTAGATCATGCACTTTATGCACATGCATCAACCAGCGGCATTTCTGCCATCAATACAGTTGTCTCTTTACTACAAGCAGGCGATGAAATTATTTTCAACCACAATGTTTATGGTGGCACTTACCATCTATTAAGAAGCATCTCTGAGCCGAATGGCATCTCCATTAAGCAAGTGGATATGCGAAACATAGCGCAGCTCAAACGAGCAATCACGCCTGCCACAAAGCTTATTTTCATGGAATCCCCTAGCAACCCTTCACAGCATATTTGCGATATTCGAGCGGTGGTAGAGGTTGCGAAGAATCATGGTATTTTAACGGCACTAGATAATTCTGTCATTTCAAGCTACTTCCAACAACCTTTGGACCTTGGTGTTGATTTTGCCATTCAATCTGCCACCAAATACCTATGCGGTCATGGTGACGTGACAGCTGGCGTCATCAGTGTCGCCACAAAAGAGAACGAATTAAAGATAAAAACGTTAATTTATGCACAAGGTAATGCGCTTTCGCCTTATGATAGCTGGCTCTTACACCGCAGCATCAAAACGCTAGGCTTAAGAATAAAACAACAACAATCTAATGCTCTGGAGGTTGCAAAATACCTAGAATCTAACCCCTCCATTCCTGAGGTGTATTATCTTGGATTAACCTCCCACCCACAACACGATTTACATAATTCCCAAGCCTCGGGGTATGGTGCATTGATTTCATTTACCACCCATTCAGTTGAGTTTTCCAAGGCATTCATTAAAAATGCCAGCGACTTTTTCAAGGTAACTGGGAGCTTTGGCAGCCTTTCTTCTAGCATTAGCTTACCATCATTGATGTCTCATTATTCCGTGTTTAAATGCCCTTATTCTGCTAAAAGCTTTTCACCTGACTTGATTCGCCTATCTGTGGGCATTGAAGATTGTGATGAAATTATTTCAGCATTGGATAAGGCGATTATGAAAACGGTAAATACCTTTTAATCTCCTGCGAATTAACCCCCAGCGTTCTCCAGCAACAATGAGTCTTGTTTATCTGAAAACATTATATCAAACTACGCCCACTTGATTATTAAGCAAAAATAAGCTTTGATAACGAATACATTTTTTTATATATAAATAGACACTGGACTTCATGATGATATACGGAAACTGGCAAGCAGAATATAAAAACTCCATCGAAAACAATATCGACTTTTGGGCAGAAGAATCCAAACGGATTGACTGGATAAAGCCCTGGAAAACCGTCACTTCTGGGTCATTTGAACAGGGGAATGTAAAATGGTTTGAAGAAGGGTCTCTTAATGTTTGTTATAACTGTGTTGATCGCCATTTAGAATCCAACGCAGACAAAACGGCGATTATCTGGGAAAGCGATGATCCAAACCAATCTACTTCAATTACCTATAGAGAGTTGCACAAACGTGTTAGCAAGTTTGCTAATGTATTAAAATCAATGGGCATTAAAAAAGGGGACATCGCTTGCATCTACATGCCCATGATTGCAGAAGCGGCTATCGCCATGTTGGCTTGTGCTCGAATTGGTGCCGTGCATTCCGTTGTATTTGGTGGATTTTCACCTGATTCTATTAAAGATCGTATTTTAGATGCCCAATGTAAATATGTGATCACCGCCGACGGGGGGGTCCGTGGAGGCAAAGCCATTCCACTTAAAAATAACGTCGATACCGCCGTTGCACAATGCCCATGTGTGGAAAAAGTGCTTGTCATCAAACATGCTAAAAATGATACCCATTGGGAAGCTGGGCGTGACATTTGTTTCAATGAGGCTATCGCCCAGGCTTCTGATGACTGCCCTATTGAAGAAATGAATGCTGAAGACCCATTATTCATTCTCTATACTTCAGGATCGACTGGAAAACCAAAAGGTGTTGTACACACCACCGGTGGCTATCTTGTCTATACTTCATTAACACATGAAAAAGTCTTTGATCTTCAAGAAAATGACATCTATTGGTGTACGGCTGATGTGGGCTGGATTACGGGACATTCCTATTTAGTTTATGGTCCTTTAGCAAATGGTACCACTACTCTAATGTATGAAGGGGTGCCCAATTACCCTTCTCAATCGCGCTTCTTTGAGGTGGTTGATAAACACAAAGTTTCTATTTTTTATACCGCACCGACCGCTATTCGCGCGCTTATTGCACAAGGAGATGCCGCACTTGGAAATACCTCACGAAAAAGCCTACGAGTGCTGGGTACAGTAGGCGAACCGATTAATGAAGAAGCATGGGAATGGTATTTCAAGGAAGTAGGCAATCAAAACTGCCCAATCACGGATACATGGTGGCAGACAGAAACAGGTGGAATTATGATCGCGCCTTGTGTGGCAAGCCCTCAAAAGCCTTGCTCTGCGATGCATTCCTTACTTGGTATTTCAGCGGCTATCTTAGACAAAAATACCGCTCAAGAAATCTTAGGCTCACTTGAACGAAAAGACTATGGCGCATTGGCAATAAAACACCCTTGGCCCGGCATGATGCGCACCATTTATGGCGACCATGACCGCTATATGGATGCTTATTTTAAGCCTTATCCTGGCTACTATTTCCCTGCAGATGGCGCCTTTCGAGATGAAGATGGCGACTACTGGATTACGGGTCGTTTGGATGATGTCATTAGTATTGCAGGACATAGAATCGGCACAGCTGAAATTGAGAGTGCGATTGATTCACATCATAGCATCGCAGAAGCGGCAATCGTCGGTATTCCCGATGAGATAAAAGGGGAAACCATCTATGCTTTTATTTCTCTAAACAAAGGGAATACCCCAAGTGATGATCTTAAAAAAGACGTCATTACCTGGGTAAGAAAAACATATGGACCAATCGCCAGCATTACCGCTATCCAATGGGCACCACTTCTACCTAAAACACGATCAGGCAAAATCATGCGTCGGGTACTCCGTAAAATTGCTCACTTTGAGGAGCATCAAATTGGCGATACCTCCACACTTGCGGACGATAGCTGCGTGACTGATTTGATTGAAAATCGTATTGATTACCGTTGATGACATCGGTTTTAATCCTTTCAGACCCCCATCTCTCTAAAAATGAGAGATACGGCTTACACCCCTACCAGGTTTTTGAGAATGCGCTTCGATATATAAGCACACAAAAAAATACTCATTTTGAAGCGATCTTTATATTGGGCGATCTTAGCCAAGATGGGCTTCGAGAAGATTATCAGATTTTAGTAACACTGTTAGAGCAATATTTTCCAAGAAAAAATGTTTATCTAATTTGTGGTAACCATGATCACCCTGATAACTTACGACAAGTGCTAACATCCTCACCCTATATTCACCTTTCTGAAAACGAAACGATTCTAATTGAAGATATAAACTTTATATTTTTACCTACGCGAATTCCAAACCAAATAGATGGCATATTGAACAATAACTCTTTTGATTTGATCAACAAAAAAATCAGGTCATCATCAAAGGATATTATTTTGCTTTTACACCACCACATATTACTCGTTGGTGGCAGCATAGATGCTTTCTCACTACAAAATTCAGATATATTAGTAAAACTGGTGAGAGATAACCCTAATCGTATTAGGTTTATATTATCAGGTCATACACATAAGCATACCCAGCAAGAATACTTCGGAACTAAAATTATTACAGTACCCTCTTGTTTTGTACAATATAAGTCATTAGAAACAGTAAAGCCTACTAATGAACAGTATTACTCTGTTTTAAACCTTCAGAATAATACTCCTCGCTATGAGGTATTTCAGATAAACAACTTTTGAGATGACATCCTATTAACATCGCCCTATACTTCAATATCCTTGAATTTAATTGAATCACTCCCATGCGCATTGAAACTAAAGCCGTCCTTGCCCTATTTGCCGTTACCTTCTTTTGGGGGATGACCTTTCCGTTAATCCGAGCATCCGCGGGAGACATCTCCCCTGGATTATTTGTGGCTATCCGATTGGGTTTATCAGCACTTCTTTTCATTCCATTAGTCATTGGAAAAAAGTATGAACATAAAAAACTTATTTTAAAAATTGGTTTCATTTTTGGTATGCTTGAAGGGGCGAGCTACCTTTTTCAAACCATTGGACTTGTGACTATCAGCTCAAGCGAATCTGCTTTTATCACTGCATTTAGCGTTGTGCTTATTCCTTTTCTATCTCCTTTATTTGGTCTTGATCGCCTGAGAATAAATGGCGTGATCGCCTCTGCTTTATGCTTACTCGGTATTTTTATCCTTTCAGGTGCTAAATTTACGCATTTAGCACCTGGGTATTTTTGGACCTTTGGATGCGCCACAGCCTATGCTTTATCCGTTGTTTACCTGAGCTATGAAACACGTAAGATGGAAAAAAATGGGCTTAATATGAAAAACACCCGCTTCCTTGTTTTGCTACAAATCGCCTTTGGTGTGCCTATTCCATTAACCGCTTCATATTTTGAAACGACTTTTATTACACTCAGTCCTATCGTGATCATCGCACTGGTTTTTTGTGCCGCTTCCACCATTTTTTGTTATGTCATGCAAACAAACTATCAAAAGAAAATCAATATGAACAAAGTCGCCGTCATTTATGCTTTTGAGCCAATATTTGCCACTATTTTTGGGCGACTTATTAATGCTGAACCTATCTACCTGCACACGGTTATCGGTGGCGCATTCGTCATTGCGAGCTTCCTAATAGTAGAACTTTTTTAGAAAACCTCTTTCTCTATTGGCTTTTCCTTCACCATCAGCAGTAAACCAAGCCCCACCACCATACTAAGCGGTAAAATCATAAAGGCCATTTGATAAGAATGCGTTGTAAAATGTTTAACACCTTCTGCCGTCACATTCCCTGGCACCCACTGAATATCTAAGAACCAACCAACAACGGCATCAAATATCCCGCCCATAATAGGCTCACCAGTGTTAATGAGTGCTGCCACCGACGCGGTAACCCAAATTGGGTTAATCATACGCCCCACGGCAAAAGACAACATAAATGCACTCACGCAAAAACCAAATAAAAACAATAATATACCTAAAAGCCAATAGGGAACAGGAACATAAAACACAAAGGTAATGCAAATGATTGCCATAATTTGGAATCCAATCATTAAAGGAATACGTGAGTTTCGTATTTCTGACATCTTACCAATAATCGGAGCACCAATCGCCATGCCCACAAAGATCATAGAAATCAGGCTCGCAGCAGCCGTATGGTCTATATTATATAATTGCCTCAGATAATTATTTCCCCAAAGCCCAGCAAAAGCATCTACTGGGGTAAAGGTCAATCCTGAATAAAATGTTAACAATAAGTTTTCTTTCTTTGTGATAACCGATAATAAATCTTTAAAAGTCAACTTATGCGAGACATACGTTGATTTGTTTTTCCCCATGACATCAAAATCTGGCTTTTTATCCCGTACAAAAGTCCAAAAAACAGCCGCACCAACAAGTCCGATACAAGCACAGACCAGCAAACCATCTCGCCAACCAATATTTCCAAACAGATAAGATAACGGCGCTTGTCCTGCAATCGCACCCAGCATCGCCGCCGTTGCGAGGAAGCTATTCACAAAAGCAAACTGCTCGGGTCGAAACCACTCGCTCACGGCCTTAACATAACTCACCGTTGCACAGGCGACACCGACACCCATCATTGAGCGTGCAATCATGCCCTCTAAAAGGTTATCCGCATGTACAAAAAGAACCAAACCAAGAGACGCAATCACTAAAGAAAAAGTACTAACAATACGATAACCAAAACGATCGACCAAGATCCCTGAAAAAAGCTGCACCACCACGATAGAATAAAAGGTAACTGCGATTAAATTCCCAGTATTTGCTGCATCAATGTGAAAAACACCCATAATCTCATCAGTGATCAACCCTGGGTATACTTGAATAACATATTTATAGAATAATAAAAAGGCACTTAATAGAATAACAATCCATGCATAACCTTTCCAGCCTTGTAGCTTTAACATCGATTCCCCTAAAGATTAGCGCATCACTTTAACAAGCGACCTATTCTAGCGAAATGATCGACTTTAATATACAAAAAAATCAAAATCCATCTGGCTCACCTATTGTCCTAGGCATTAAAACAAAGATCCGCATCAACATTATCATCTCTTGCCAACTGCTTCAATTTTTTCAATGCATCCACTTGTATTTGACGCACCCGCTCACGTGTCAGCCCAATACTTTCACCTGTTTCTTCTAAGGTTTTAGGATCATGTCCCTTCAAACCAAAGCGCATTGCTAGCACAAGTTTTTGCTTATCATTAAGCTTATCTAACCAACGATCAATAAATTTTACCCGATCACCATATTGATGATACCCTTCTGGGGAGTCGCTGTTTTGATCGGCAATGCTTTCAATTACTGGGCGTTGGGAATCATCATAGACCTCATCAAGTGATTCAATATGATTGGTTGAACGCAATAATTTTTTAATATCTTCAATAGGACGATCTAAGAAATCCGCCACTTCTTCAGGTGATGGTTCATGATCTAATAATTTGGTCAGTTGCGATGCTGCCCTTAAATAAACATTCAAATCCTTCAGCACATGGACTGGTACTCGAATGGTTCTTTGATGGTTCAATAAAGACCTTTCAATATTTTGACGAATCCACCAAGTCGCATAGGTTGAAAAACGCCAACCCAATTCAGGATTAAACTTCTCGACTGCTCGAATAAGCCCAAGATTTCCCTCTGCAATTAAATCCAAAAAAGTTAATCCACCTTTGGGGCGATAACGTTTTGCCATTTTAACCACTAAACGCAAATTACACTCAATCATTTTCTTTTTAGCCTCTTCATCTCCTTTTAAGGCTTTGCGCGCATAATCAACTTCCTGTTGCCTTGTGAGCAATGGATTAAACCCAATCTCACACAAGTACATCCGCGTGGCATCGGCTTCCTCTTTTGTAAAGGTATCTTTCCTTTCAACACCAAAGCGTGCGAATCTTGTTTTTTTGCATTCAGGAATGCTTGCAATCAGCTCAACGCTAATATCCTTTTTAACCTTTACTTTTGCAATACTTGCTGATGCCATATCATTCCCCTTTGCATATCGATGAAATCTTTTGCTTATCAAAGAAGTAAAGCAGAAGATTCCAATCTTTACATATAGGCGATCGTATTTTTTATGTAAGACATTACATATTTATGGCTGAGATTTAACCTGTTGTTTTTACTTAAAGAAGCTACTGTGAAATAGCAATCAACCCTAAAACCACACAGTTAAGATTATTTTCTGATCAACGGAGCTTTATATTAGTTGATGTTTAGCATCGTCGTCGCAACTTTAAAGAAGATTAATAACCTCCGTAATAACCTCCGTAATATCCACAATCGTCGTCAATACTGGACTGGCAACAACCGCTGGGTCAATCTTACATTTATCGGCAAGCGGCAAGACCGCCCCAATCATAGTTGAGGTAACGACTTGTAACACTAATGCGATACTAATCACTGATGCAATCATAAATAAAGAGCTTGCCATTGGCACTGTTGACGCATGCGACAGAAACAGTACCTTTAAAAATGCTAAGATACCTAACGCCACGGCAAGCCAACAAGAAATTTTAAATTCTTTAAATAACACTTTGAACACATCACGGAAAGTCACTTCACCTGTTACCAACGCCTTAATGACCATTGTGCCAGACTGGCTACCTACCGTCCCACCCGCATCTGCGATCATGGACATATAAAGTGCTAGAATAATAAATGCCTCAAGCACATCCTCATAACTATGTAGAATCGTACCCGTCATTAGGCCAAACATCGCCAAAACAATCACCCAAGGGCCGCGACTTTTCACATGATTCCATGTAGAAGTGGATAAGTAAGCCGCATATTTATGCTCACCACCAATCGCCATCAACTTCTCAATATCTTCTGTTTGCTCTTGTTTCACCACACCAAGCGCATCATCGTAAGTGAGTATCCCGAGAATGCGATTATATTTATCTGTAATCGGTAGTGCGAGCAAGTCATATTTATAGATAAGATTCGCCGCTTTCTCTTGATCCGTATGACTATTAATTGAAATGTCGTTGTATTTCATTATGTCTTTCAAATAAACATTTGGGTCACTCAAGAATATTTCTTTCAATGAAGCGCAACCAACAAGTTTCTTATTGTCATCCAAAACATAGCAATAATAGATTGTCTCCTGCTCTTTGGCAGTTACACGAATAATCTCTAGCACCTCTAAAATCTTCAAGTGTTGTGATAGTGTAATACAATCTGGGGTCATTACCGCCCCCACTTCACCCTCTTCATACTGAGAAAGCATTCTAATTTCTTCTCTGTCATTAACATCAATTTCAGACATGATTTCAGCCTGTTCATCTTCAGGCAGTGATTGCAAGGTATCCACCGCTTCATCAGCCGCCAAATGTTCCATAATGTCGGCAACATGCTCAGTTTCTAGAGCCTCAATAATACGATGCTGGAGTGATTCACTTAAATCTGTAAAAAGCTCGGCTTGCTTTTCTAAAGGCAATATTTTAAACAAAATCGCCATGTCATCAAAGGGAAGTGTTGCGATGGTATCTGCAAATAATTGCACATGCGTGTCATCGAATAGATCATTTAATTTTTGCGTATTTTTGCTTAAAAAAATTTCTTGAAGCTGATCTAATAATGATTAGTTAATGATTTCAGACATTGGTCACTCATGCGACTTTTAATATAGGCAATTACTTATATAACGATAAAAATTTGTGCGAATTGCAACCTATGATATATCTTGCGTCTATTAAATAAAGCACAATGCCAAATAAAAAAAAGGATGTGGTTAATACTCAGTCATGTTGTTATTTTAAAGTTTTTAAATCTGCAGACAGCTTCTCCCAGAAGGCAATATCCACATCGGCATCAATCGCTAAGTAATACATATCATCTGTCATAAACTGAATGCATTTCACCGTGTCTTTATGCGTCATGATAATAGGAAGTTTTTCTGCAAACTGAAAATCCTCTTTCACATAACGGTGATGGTCCGGAAAAGCATGTTCAATAACGCTATAACCAAATTCCCGCAAAGAAATAAAAAATCGTTCAGGATTACCAATACCCGCAACCGCATGCACTTTTCTTTCTTTAAGCGCATTCGCCTCTATTCTTTTTCCAGATAGCAAGCGCACCAAGTCTCCCACTCTTATTTGCATTTCATACCCGTGATCAAAATCAGTTGGTCCACCATTCATGATCACATAATCCACCTCATCCAGCCTAGACTCAGGCTCCCTCAATGGACCCGCAGGTAAAGTAAGCTTATTGCCAAGCCCCCGAGAGGCATCAATTACTGCAATTTCAATATCACGAAACATTTTATAATGTTGAAGCCCATCATCACTCAAAATAACATCCACAGTCGGATGTTTCTCAGCCATATATTGAACCGCATCTACACGAACAGGTGACACTACCACAGGGCAATTTAAGGATTGTTGCAACATATAAGGCTCATCGCCACAAGCATTAATATCTATATGCTCCTCAACATCTAAAGGATAAATATCAGACTTCCCACCATAGCCACGACTCACAATTCCTGGTCTATAACCTTCTTCTCGAAGATGGCGGACGATCGTTTCAACTAGGGGCGTTTTTCCAACACCCCCTACCGAGATATTACCAATCACTATGATTGGAACGCTCACTTGAGGCTGTCCATCCAATACTTTTAATTGAGCACGCTTCCTGATTTTGGCTATTGCGCTAAAAATAAGAGAAATCGGCCAAAGTAACACCGAGAGCCATGTTAGCTTTTTGGAGTACCAATGATAATTGATAAAGTCATGCAACTTAACCATCAACTCAGCGCGCCATCATCACTTGCTTGTGCCTTCTCATATAACCCAGCATAAACGCCTTTCTTTGCAAGAAGTTCGTCATGCGTGCCGATTTCGGCAATCTCACCATGATCCATGACCACAATTTTATCTGCGCGTTCAATCGTACTTAAACGATGCGCAACGATAAAGGTTGTCTTGTTTTCCATTAGATGAACTAAGGCCTTCTGTACGGCTCTCTCTGACTCATTATCTAGAGCACTGGTCGCCTCATCTAAAATAAGAATCGGTGCATCCTTGAGAATAGCTCTTGCAATTGCCACCCTTTGACGTTGCCCACCTGATAGCGCAAACCCATTCTCACCCACCATGGTCTCTAAACCTTCTGGCATATCTTTAATAAATGTCCAAGCGTGCGCCGCTTTTGCCGCCTCAATCACCTCATCACGCTTGACTTCACGATCCTGAATACCAAAAGCGATATTATGGAAAATCGTATCATCAAATAAGCTAACATGCTGTGTGACCAAAGACATGTGCGAACGTAAGTTATCTAACGCAAGATCCTGCGTATTAATATCATCTAAATAGATTTTGCCTTCAACAACATTATAAAAACGAGGTATTAAGCTAATTAATGTCGTTTTCCCACCACCTGATCTCCCAACCAACGCAATCGTGTCACCTGGATCCACGTCCAAAGAAACATCTTTCAAAACCATTTCTTTGCCTGCAGCGTATCGAAACCCAACCTTTTCAAAACGCACGCCACCCTTACATTGCTCAATTTTACGCGTGCCTTTGTCTTCTTCATTTGGGTGATCTAATACTTCATATAAATCTTCTGTCGCCGCCAAAGCTTTCTGAATGGTTGAATTAACGCTGGTTAAATTTTTTATTGGTTTTAAAATTGCAAGCATTGCCGTAAAAAACGAAATGAAATCACCCGCATTCATCCAGTTTTTGGTATCTCCACCGGCACCCGACATGGCTGCCAGATACACCACAATCGCCAGCACCACAGCACCCATTATTTGGATTATGGGTGAAGACATTGCATCTGTCACCAAGGTTTTCATTTGCTGAGTATAGGTGTACATAATATTTTTGAAAAATTTTTCAGATTGATATTTTTGCCCACCAAAAACTCGTATCTCCTTATAGCTTCTTAGCGACTCTTCTGCCACATGTGTTAAGCCTCCCATAGCAGTCTGTGTTTTTCTACTTAATCGCCTAAAACGCTTACTTACCCAGGAGATAAACACCGCAAGAAATGGTACAACTATTAATATGGTTAAGGAAAGCTTCCAACTCACGGTAATCATCACCACAAGCAAGCCAATGGCAAAAGCACCATCCTGCGCCACCGTTATTAGCGCACTTCCTGTTGCTGAGGATATTTGATCCACATTATACAAAAGTTTTGATAGTAGCCTGCCTGAGGAGGTTTTATCGTAATAAGAAGAAGGTAACTTCATAAACTTATTAAATAAACGCACTCTAAACTGAAGTACAACATTTGCGCCCAGCTTACCCATGAAATAGGTAGATAAAAACGAGCCGACGCCACGCATAACAAATAACAGTAAAATCAGACCTGCAATCATTTTTAAGAAATTTGTGTCTTGCGCCGTAAAACCTTTGTTAATAATTGGCTTAATCAGATAAATGGAGTAGGCATCTGCCGCAGAATACATGATACTACCCAAAATACCGAAAACCATGAGTGGCCATAATTTTCTGACTTCCCAGAGGAGGCGCTTATAAAGTTGCATGCCCGTAGCAGTATTATCATCAGACTTAGATTTAGACTTTTTAGACATTCAAGTGTCTCTCAGAAATGATCGATCTTTTCATTCTAGACGTTTTCTTAAAATTCATAAAGAGTTAAGAGATAAGATTTCAATAACTATCTATACATAAACCACAAAATCCAGCTAAAATTTAAAATCAGAAAATTTTGTTATTGTGATTACGCTCATTTATGAAATATTACTTAGTCGGTGGGGCAATTCGAGACAAACTACTTGGTTTGCCTATACATGACCATGACTGGGTGGTTGTTAATGGTTCTAGGGAAAAAATGATCGCAAAAGGATTTATACCCGTAGGCAAAAACTTCCCCGTTTTTTTACACCCTAAGACTAAAGAAGAATATGCCTTGGCGAGAACTGAAAAAAAGTCAGGTATTGGCTATCAGGGGTTTACTTTTGATACCTCCGCAAAAGTGACTTTAGAGGAGGATCTAAAAAGGCGAGACTTAACTATCAATGCCATGGCAATGGATGACAAAGGCAATATCATTGACCCCTATCATGGACAAGAGGACCTCAAAAATAAAATACTCCGACATGTTTCCCATACTTTTCATGAAGATCCATTGAGAGTATTAAGGATTGCACGATTTGCCGCATCCTACCAAGCTCTCAAATTCCACATCTCAACCGCAACGCTAGCATTACTGAAAGATATAAGCTCCTCTGGTGAGCTAAAAAACCTCACACCTGAGCGCATTTGGCATGAAACGCTCAAAGCATTGAAAAGCTCGTCGCCCACCACCTACTTTGAAAAATTAATAGACGTCAATGCTTTCACACATATTTTTCCTCGTCTACCACAAATCACTGAAACAGACCCATCACTAAAAGCGCTGGAAAACACATCTTCTATCACCACTGACCCTTATTTAAGATTTGCGGTATTTATCAGCAGCATTAACAAAATGACGCCAATCATTGCAAGAAATTTTCTTGATGAATCAAAAATACCTAGAAAACCATCATTACTAATTTTAAATACTATTCAACAGCGTAACCTTATTTTAGATTGTATTACCATGACACCTGAGAAAATACTTAAACTACTTCACAGTTTAAATGCTTTTAGAGACTCACAACACCTCCATGAGGTTTTAGAGATATCATCCATATTATTTAAGCTAAATGTGACTGATAAAACACTCTTTAGGCAAAAATATTTTCTACAACAATGCGAGCAAGAAATTAGCCGCATCAATTATTTAAAAATTTTAAATGAAAAAATGCTTCCTGCCGAAAAAAAACAGATTGTACAGCAGAAAAGATTAAGAATCATACAAGACCTGCAAACTCAATTTCGGCAAAATTAAAATATATACTCAAAAGCATGTGACATACTATAATTTTCTACTATACTCAGCGACCATAGAGGATTAGATTATCATGGGCATAGATTAACATCCATATATGAGAATAAAAAAGACACCCGCCAGACTTATTTTTATCATCAGCTTTCTTGTTTGCTGTCTTGCATTGTCTTTTACAATGTATCTCGAAATGGTTCAAGGATTGCAACCTTGTCCACTATGTGTCTTCCAACGGATTATCGTGATTGTTCTGGGAGTCTTCTTCCTTGTGGCCTCCATTCATGGGCCCAAGGGGATTGGTGTCCGTATTTATAGTTTTTTCTTCTCTTTAATCTGTGTCGCAGGCATCTCTCTTTCCATCCGACAAGTGTGGCTACAGAGCTTACCACCTGAACAAGCACCATCTTGCGGCGCAGGAATTGGCTATATGTTTGAAAACATGCCACTAAAAGATTTCTTCTTAGCTGTTTTCCAAGGCACCAGTGATTGCGCTGTCGTACACTGGCAATTTTTAAGCCTAAGCATTGCCGGCTGGAGCACTGTATTCTTTGCGGTACTTGGGTTTATTCATCTTTGGCATATTTTTAGACATATCCCCAGAAATTTTACACAGAGAACTAACTAATTTTTAATGCGCTTTAGATATACTTAAATCATAAAAGGACAAAACCATGACCGATAACACAACAGCCTCTCAGGCAAGAACAAAAAAAGGCATGATAAAAGCCTTTATCATTGTAGGCGTCATATTATTGATTCTTTTTGGTAGCATCTTTGGTTTTAACGCCTTTATCGGCAGCAAAAAAAGCGAAATAAAGTCTAACTGGAAAATGCAACCCATTGTAATTTCTGCTGAGAAAGCAAAATCCCTAACATGGACGCCTTATATTGACGCAACAGGTAGTGCCACTGCGATTCAAAGCATTAACGTTAGTGCTCAAACCTCTGGATTAGTTTCCGCAATCCACTTTAAATCTGGACAAAATGTTAAAAAAGGTGAGGTACTTTTTACGCTAGACTCCGCCGAACTACAAGCACAACTAAAACAGGCCCAAGCAGACGAGGCTCTGAAAAAAATCACTTACAAACGTGATGCAGAACTTTACAAAACCAAGGCAGTCTCTCAACAAACGCTAGACACCTCTGAAGCAGACTACGCAGCAGCCAAAGCCACAACAGAAGGTAGCCAAGCCAGCATCAACTATACGATTATTCGTGCGCCTTTTTCTGGAAAAATTGGTATCCGAAACATTAGCTTGGGCGGCTTCTTCCAACAAGGCGATACCGCAGCTACTCTAGACACCATTAGCCCTATATTCATTGATTTCACGGTTTCTGGTGACAGCTTAGCGCAGGTAAAGCCTGGGCAAGAAGTCGAAGTTTTTGCTGACACTCGCCCTGATAAAGTATTCAAAGGAAAAGTCGTAGCTTTAAACTCCCGTATTTCTGAAAACACGCGCGCACTCGAGGTTCGCGCTGAACTTGAAAACAAAGATCAAGAAATCTTCCCTGGTATGTTTCTAACCATACACCTTATGCTTCCAGAACAAAATAAAGTGATCTCCGTACCACAAACCTCAATTAACTATACACTTTATGGCGTCACTATCTATGTGCTTTCTCCAGTCATGGATAAAAATGGCAAGCAAGAAACCGCCAGCTACAATATCCAAAGTGACCCGACACACCTTGTTCGCACCCAAGACAAAGTTTATATTGCCAAAAGCGTTCCAGTTACCGTAGGCACTTTAAATGGTAAATTAGCCTCCATTGATTCAGGCATAAAAGCCGGAGACCTTGTTGTCAACTCTGGACAACTAAAATTAAAAGATGGGGTTAGAGTCACCATTGATAACAAATATATGCCGGTAGTTAAATAGGAGTCCCCTAAATGAAATTTACAGATATCTTCATCAGGAGGCCCGTTTTAGCCACCGTCATCAGCCTACTGATCTTTGTGGTCGGACTTGGGTCTATTTTTACGTTACAGTTGCGTCAATACCCTGAAATCACAAGCGCAACACTAACCATTACGACATCTTATCCTGGCGCAAATGCAAGCGTCATGCAAGGGTTTGTCACTACGCCACTTGAGCAGGCGATTGGTAGTGTTGATGGGATTGACTATATGACCTCATCCAGCACCACAGGGCTTAGCACTATTACGGTCCAACTCAGACTAAACTGGGATCCAGAAAAGGCAATGACGGATATCAGCCAACAAATCAGCTCCGTTAAAAGCCAACTTCCTACACAGGCGCTCGCGTCTGTTATTACTAAGTCGGATAGTAATAGTTTCCCTGGTTTAATCCTTGCTTTTACCAGCGACACCATGAGTAAAGAGCAGATCTCAGCTTACCTCAAAAATGAACTCAGCCCCAAAATCTTCGCATTGGGTGGAATTTCTACGGTAAATATCATGGGGAATATGCCCTTTGCTATGCGTATCTGGATGAACCCTAAAAAAATGGCTCTGCTTGGAGTCACTCCATCAGAAGTCAAAGATGCACTTGCTGCAAATAGCGTAATATCAAGCTCAGGCAACATGAAGGGTGAATATATGGACATTGACATCAATGCCCACACCAATATGACAAATGCCAGCGAATATAAGAAATTAGTCGTTGCTAATAACAAGGGTCACATTATCCGACTTGAGGATGTTGCAAAAGTAGAGCTATCTTCCCAAATATACGATACAGTTAACGTATTATTTGACGGTAAAACCGGTGTGTTTGCAGGCATCACTGTTTCACCAGATGCAAACAGTTTGTCAGTGATTGATAACGTTATTTCACAATTGCCCACAATTGATAAACTCTTACCGCACGGACTTAAAATGAGTACTGTGTATAACAGCACAACATTCATTAAAGTTTCTATTAATGAAGTCATTAAAACCATCATCGAAGCGATCATCATCGTCGTCGTTGTGATGCTCATTTTCTTGGGTTCCTTTAGAGCTGTTTTCGTACCTCTTGTCACCATTCCACTGTCATTAGTCGGCGTATTTTTCTTAATGAATCTGATGGGCTTTTCGATCAACCTACTCACCCTGCTTGCAATGGTGCTCGCTATTGGGCTGGTGGTAGATGATGCCATTGTGGTGCTGGAAAACATCTACCGACATGTTGAGGAAGGGAAGACCCCTTTCCAAGCTGCCATTCTAGGGGCTCGTGAAATCGTTGGTCCAGTCATCGTCATGACCTTAACTCTAGCCGCCGTATACGCTCCAATCGGTATGCTCGGCGGATTAACAGGATCACTCTTTACTGAGTTCGCCTACACCCTTGCAGCAGCTGTAATTATTTCAGGTATTATCGCGCTCACATTGACCCCCATGATGTGCTCGAAAATTGTCAGCAAAGAAATGCTTGAATCGAGGCTTGTAGTCTTGGTAGACCGCGTATTTGCAAAATTAAGTCATGCTTACGGAAAAAGTCTAAATACAGTCATTACCTACCGTCCAGCTATCTTGCTATTGATTGTGATCGTCCTCGGGAGCTGCTACTTTATGTTTGCAGGCACAAAAGCAGCTCTGGCTCCAACAGAAGACACAGGTCTTATCATGGTACAGGCAACCGCCCCGTCACCTTCAAACCTTGCCTATCTCGAATCTTACACGCCAGAATTAGAAAAAATACAAAGATCATTTTCAGCAACTTTAAACACCTTCTTAATTGCGGGTTACCCAAATTCCAATACGTTTTTTGGTGGTATGGTATTAAAACCATGGGATCAGAGATCTGAAACACAAATGGCACTAAAACCATTAGTTCAACAGAAACTTAATAAAATTGCAGGGCTGCAGGCCTATGCCATCGAGATGCCACCACTTCCTGGAAGTTCAGGTGGGTTATCCGTACAGTTTGTGCTGAAATCAACACTTGGTTATCCACAATTATACAGTGCTATGGAAAAAGTAATAGCGAAAGCAAATCAGAGTGGCCTTTTCCTAATGTCCATGTCTTCACTGCGCTATGATAAACCTCAACTAGAAATTAATATCAATCGATCGAAAGCGTCCGCATTAGGTATTTCCATGAATGCTGTCGGAAAGGCATTAGGTGCTTCCTACTCTGGCTATCAAGTGAATTACTTCAGTATGTTGGGATATAGCTACCAAGTGATCCCTCAACTCGGCGATCAATACAGAATGAATGCCCAGCAACTTGGAAATATTCGCATTAAAACTGGATCAGGTGATTTTATCCCGTTGTCTGAAATTTTCAACTTCAGCTATAGCTCACAACCATCCTCATACGATCGATTCCAACAGCTAAACTCTGCCACATTTAGTGCCGTTCCTTCTCCAGGCGTCACCTCTGGGCAAGCATTGGCTTTCTTACAGCAAACTGCAAACTCAGTTATGCCTGAAGGCATGGAAACAGATACGGCAGGGCCATTACGCCAATATGTTCAATCAGGAAATGCACTTATCTTTGCATTTGCCTTTGCGATCATTGTAATTTTCCTACTACTCTCTGCTCAATTCGAAAGCTTCAGAGATCCATTAGTAATTTTAATAAGCGTTCCTTTGGCTATCTCCGGGGCATTAATTCCAATTTATATCGGTTCCACTTTGGGGGTTGAGTATGCAACCATTAACATATACACCCAAATAGGGTTTATTACGCTCATTGGCTTAATCAGTAAGCATGGCATCCTGATCGTGGAATTTGCCAACAAACTGCAAGAAAAGGGCATGAGTAAAATAGATGCCATCAAAAAATCTTCTGCCACCCGTCTGCGTCCTATTTTAATGACTACAGCGGCTATGGCATGTGGTGTCATCCCTCTCATGATCTCTTCAGGTGCAGGTGCTGAGAGTCGCCATGCGATTGGCGTTGTCATCTTCTTCGGTATGGTGATTGGTACTATATTCACCTTATTTGTAGTGCCAAGCATGTATACCTACATCGCAAAAGATCGTCGTATCTTGATGGAAAAACATGATGATGAAGAAAAGCAATTGGAAGAATTGGCAAATGACACCTCAGCATCAGAGCCACATTAATAGGTATTAACCCTCACGACAGTGAGGGTTAATACCTTACGTAAGCGTCTCATGATCTACATCTAACAATCCAAAATATAGCCCGTCATACTTATAATCACATTCAACAAGTGGAGTATTATGATAATGAGCGAGTTAGATGATAAGTGGTTGACCTTAGTCAAAGAATGGGAGGACTCTGGTCAGACACAGGCTGAGTTCTGTCGCCAAAAGGATGTCAAGAAAGTAACCTTTGGATATTGGCGCAACAAGTTTATAGCTTCAGGTGAGGTTGAATCTAAGGCCTCCAAATCAACGAGCTTGAGATCAGATGCCCCTTCAGGCTTTATACGGCATGGCTCAAATCTCGTATACAACTGATGATAAATCCTGGTAAGTTTTTGAGAGCAGTCTGAACCATTATTCTTTATAATTTATTCGCCAAGAATACACATAAAGAATGTTATATGATCCAAACTACTCATAAAATCCAACCTACGCAACTATCCTCTACTTTTCAAAAATGTCTCGCTCTTGAGGCGCTAGCTTCAAATAACATTTCAGAGCTAGCCCGGAAGAACAACACAACCCGAAAAACAATATATAAATACAAAGATCAAGCCGTCACAGCTATAGGCAATCATTTTGATAACCTGAAAGATGATGAGGTTCTAAATTGTATTGCCACAACCTATCGTACGAGTTCTGTTATTGAGAATCTAAATAGTCGACTGAGACCATATATTGAGGCACGGAAGGGGTTCAAATCAAATCGCCATTCCTTCATTCAATTCATGTTGAATCATTTACCATTTCAACGATCAGTCAATCCAAATCATAAAGGCAAATCACCTGCTGAAATATTCACAGGAAAGGAATTGCCGGAATGGACTGAGCTTCTCGGTTTGAAAAGATTCAAAAGAGCTGCCTAGATTTACCATCTGTTAAAGATCAAGTTAAGCCCGAAGGCGGCAGATTTGTACACCCGAAGTGCATACCAAAACACCCTATTTCTGAGCCATGCCATAATTATCTATTGTAGCTAGAACGAGGACGTCTTGGAGCTTGATCAGAATGACCCTTCAAACCAGAACGCTGTCCATCACGATGCCCAACATGTTGCCTTTTTGGTTTATTCGGCTTAATAGGACGACGATCCAATCGAGACTCAGGTAATTCATGTATGGGTTCAAATCCATCCATCAATTCTCTTGGCAATAGTTTCTTAATCAAACGCTCAATCGCCGAAAGCTCTTTAAACTCATCAGCACACACTAAAGAAATGGCCTGCCCTGTTCTCCCCGCACGCCCTGTACGGCCAATCCGATGCACATAATCTTCAGCTATATTTGGTAAATCAAAATTCACAACTTGTGGTAGCTGCTCAATGTCTAAGCCACGTGCTGCAATATCCGTCGCCACCAAAATACGCACTTCACCTGCTTTAAAATCAGCCAACGCTTTTGTGCGAGCACCCTGACTTTTATTGCCATGAATTGCTGCGGCTTTAATCCCTTTAGTCTCTAGAAAACGGGTTAATTTATTGGCACCATGCTTTGTTCTGGTAAAAACCAACGCCTGTTTCCAATTGTTATCTAAGATCAACTCAGCAAGTAAGGCCGGCTTCTGTTTCTTGTCTACTGGACAAACCCACTGCTTCACCGAAGTCGCGGCGGCATTTCGCGGTGTCACGGATATTTCAACAGGATTGTTTACCATGCCCTTCGCAAGCTTACGAATTTCATCTGAAAACGTGGCTGAAAATAAGAGATTTTGGCGGTTTTTTGGCAAGAGATTTAAGATTTTTTTAATGTCATGGATAAAGCCCATATCCAACATACGGTCTGCTTCATCTAATACTAATACCTCCAACTGATTAAAACGCACCGCATTTTGGTTATACAAATCAAGCAACCGGCCAGGTGTCGCCACCAATATATCCACACCTTTACGTAGCTTCATCATCTGAGGATTGATTTTAACACCCCCAAATACAACTGCTGAACGCAGAGGTAAATGTTTTCCGTAGGTTGCTGCACTTTCCCCAACTTGGGCTGCTAACTCTCTTGTCGGCGTGAGCACCAAAGCACGAGCTTGGTTTGCACGAGCGGGCTGCCCTTTTGAAAGAATTTCTAATATTGGTAAGGTAAAGCCTGCTGTTTTCCCTGTCCCTGTTTGGGCAGCAGCCATCACATCTCGACCGTCCAAGATAACGGGGATTGCCTGCGCTTGAATAGGTGTTGGTGTATCATAACCCTGCTCAGCAATAGCCTCGAGGATAGAAGGAGATAGATTCAAAGAGGTAAATTTCATATAAAGTCTCAAATAATGGTTAAAAGGTGGTAGGTGTCAAATAGACAGGCGAGCAGTCTACATGATATATCCATAAAATGATACAAAACCAAAAATGATGCTATTGCTGAGGAGCCTCATCACTATTTAATTGATCTTGCATTCCTTTAACATATGCATCTTGGCATTTTGTATCGCCTGTTTCACAAGCATGTTGATGCGTTACATCTCTTGTACTCACACCTTTAAGGCCTTGATCGTAAGCTTGGTATACTGTCTGGTTTTTTGAATTACTTGGGTCGTCCTGGCATCCTACCAGCACGGATACACATACACTTAATAATAGTATTTTCAATATTTTCATCTCTTAGCTCCCATAAAGCATATTGCTCGGTTGCTCATAATAGATTTAAGCACCCATGCCGAAATCGAATCGCTACCCTCGCAGATGGTGTTGCCTCAGACGCCCACCTCCGTACCGATCTTACAAAAAACAAGCCTACAGTCTCGTTTTTGAAAGCCAGTATGCGTATATGGCTTGACTGGCTATGGAATACCTTCCAGCATCCAAAGAGGTCGAAGCGCTACGCACAATCTCTCAATGGAGCCTAAAGGCAGCCCTTCTGAGGAGCACCCGACTCGGCTTAGCCTATACCTATTTCGTAGCGTACTAATAACATATTCATCTCCATTCACATTAAGTATAGTTTAAACCTCTTAAAAATGTGGGCTTCGATGAATTTTTCAAACTATGAGCATCTCTAGCACATCAATAGGGCATAAACCAGTTTTTGTACTAGACGGGGTGATGGTACCAGTTTGGAGAAGAGGTGAGTTTCCTGTTAAGGAAGAAAAAGAGTATTCACACCATACAGGTGATTTTGCATGATAGATAATACGAAACAACCTAAAACATTAGTGCAAAGTAAAAAATCTGAACGTTATTTACGGAAAAGAGCAGGTGGCGTATATAAGGAGATAAAACTTACCTGTGATGGTCTGAAAATATTGAGCAATGGCAAAGAGACAGAGGGTTTTGTAAAAAACTGGGAATTCATAAACTACCTATTAAATAAATATAGCGGAAATTATGGTGACTAGTCACCATAAAACTTATAATGTGAATAATCCCATATAATTAAAAAAATATAAAATGACAACTGAAACAGCTGCAATCAGCGAATGTAGATTCGATTATAAAAAAATTCTATTTAGTGCCTATGAAAACATTACACCGTTAGGTGCAAAGGCTCTTTTTATTATATGAACATTAGTTTTTATTTACCCCTTATCCTTTTTTGTGTTTCATCAAGCATCACACCTGGTCCTAATAATTTAATGATTATGATGTCAAGTTTACATTTTGGACTAAGAAGGTCACTACCTCATTTTTTAGGAATTTGCATTGGCTTTACCATATTAATTCTATGCGTTGGTCTAGGTCTTGCCTTTATTTTCAGCGACTACCCAGAGGCACATTGGATCGTAAAAATCATTGGAGCAACCTATATTTTATGGTTGGCTTGGAAAATTATTTCAGCCTCTACAAAACTTTCTGAAGAGTCCAAAAAAAAACCATTAAGCTTTTTACAAGCTGTCTTATTTCAATGGGTAAACCCTAAAGCATGGGTTATGGCTATTGGTGCAACTTCCACCTACACCTCTGTCAATAGTGGGTTCAGTATGAATACACAGATATTAATTATTGCTTTGATTTATTTCCTAACCGTTCTTCCTTGTACAGGTGCTTGGATGCTGGGAGGCCATACCTTTAAAAAAATCTTAACTAATGAAGCACATCAACGAATTTTTAACTTGGTATTAGGACTCCTACTGGTTATTTCAATTATTATTATGTTGTATGAGTAAAGCAATAATACTTGGGTAGATTAAAGGTGATTGCAGAAATTTTAATATACTCTTTTTTAGCGTGTTGCTCGGTCCATTCGCAAAATAATTTGAGTTGAGCTGTCAGTTTTTGCGAGCGCTAACACCTAACACTGTTATTTGTTTAAATTCCAAATAGGAAATGAAAATCAGCGCCAACAATAAGACTGCAATTGCTGATTTATTTGTGAACTTAATGTGGGATTATGGAAATATAAAACAAATTGCAAAAAATTTAAAATCAATAAAGCAGTATCATTGAATGCAATTAAGAATCTAGCTTTAGATATATTTTGTAAATTACATAGACTATGTAAAATGAATCCAATTTTAGTCATAAAGAATAGAGAAGTTC
>CAUZSH010000009.1:0-38185 GCA_963582935.1 Gammaproteobacteria bacterium | reverse complement strand
GGGGTTTTGGGAAACAGTTTGGGGTCAAACACCTGAAAATAACATTCTTCTTGGAATGTGGACGCTTCATTTTAATAAAGAATCCAGAAGAAATGATAACTGGCAAAACAATGCCATCGGTATTCAATACAAAGGGATCAATGTTGCCACATTCTCAAACTCATTTTATGAGCAAGTTTATGTTTTAGCTTTTTCTCGACAAGTATATGTCACGGACATGTCTGAAAACAGCAAATTTTCTGCAGGCTATCGCGTTGGAGGCATGTATGGCTATGATGGAAAATTAGGTGCGTTTGCCGATAAATACCCCATCGTTCCACTGGTACAAATTTACACCCATTTTCAATACAAACGTGTGGGAATCGAGTTTACCTATACAGGCATTGTTGCCTCAGCCAGCTTTTACTTTACTTGGGGATAAATAGCCAATGCAATCCATGTAATCACACACCTGATTACTTGCTAAGCACCAAAACTTAAGTTACAATTCCAGCCTCAAGAACAATACTTACACAGAAAGTATGATAAAAACAAAATTTGACCTTTTACCTTTCACCATTGAGGCATTAGAAGACCTCAAGGCAACTGAAATTACCACACTTGCCGTTGAGCATTTAACGGAAATGATGACTCATATGGTTATTACAACCGCTACCTCCAAACAGCACTGCCGTTCATTGGGGAGACACCTAGTTGAATCTGCCAAAAAACTTGATATTGAAATAATAGGCGTTGAAGGTCAAGAAGATAGCGAATGGGTACTGGTTGATCTAGGGGATGTCGTTGTTCATATTATGCTTGAAAAAACACGTGCTTTTTATGAACTGGAAAAACTTTGGGATATTTCAAAAACAGCCTAACTTTGGAGCCTCTTCACTAAGACTGTTTAGATTTCCACAATAATAGCAATGCGGTTAGACTCCTGGATTCAATAAAATCAGGTTGTGCCAATAAATCATCTATATCAGATAATTTCCACCGAACCACCTCAAGTAACTCTGGCTCATCGCCCTCTAACCTTTTTTCATAAAGGTCTTCGGCTAGCACCAAGTCAATTTTATGTTGCATATAATTGGGTGATAACATCAATTCACGCATATAGGTAAATTTATGCGCCCCCATACCCACTTCCTCCATTAACTCGCGGTTAGCACCATCCAACAAATTTTCCCCCGGCTCAACAAGCCCTTTGGGGAACCCTAGGGTATAGCCCTCCACACCAACCGAATACTCTCGAACCAATAAAATAGTATCCTCATTAATGAGTGGTACAATCATAACGGCACGATATCGAGCAGGGCATAAACGCTCATAAATTCGCTTTTCTCCATTACTAAAAGTCAAATGCACTTCTTCAACTCTAAACAAATGGCTTTTTGCCACCGTCTTCGTTTCTGTAATCACTGGCTTTTGCATTCTGAGTCACACCTATAATTTCCTTTCATGTTTAATTATAAACATCTATGCTTGAATAAAAACTGAATCCTAGCAAAAGATGTATAAACTCTGTTTTTTTGTGCCTTGGTCACACCTTGAAGTCATCAAAAAATCCCTCTTTGATCTCGGAGCGGGAAAGTCAGGTTACTACGATCAATGTTGCTGGCAGACAAAAGGTCATGGACAATACCGCCCCCTATCAGGTAGCACTCCCTACTCCGGGAACGAAAATAATCTTAGCTATGTTGAAGAATATAAGGTTGAAATACAATGTCCAGACCATATTATTGATACAGCTATTGAAACCCTCAAACATAACCACCCATACGAAACACCTGTTTTTGAAGCTTGGAAGCTTGCCTTTCATGGCTAGGCTATTCAAAATAGCATTCTATTTCTGCATATTGGATATATTAATATGAAATTAACTGAAATCGTTTTTGCCTCAAGCAATAAAGGCAAAATTAAAGAAGTGTCCGAAATCTTCGCCAAGCTTGGAATTAAAATCCGCCCACAATTAGACTTTAATGTTCCTGATATTGAGGAGACGGGGCTCACTTTTGTTGAAAATGCCATTTTAAAAGCAAGGAATTGTTGTGAGAACACAGGACTCCCTGCACTGGCTGATGACTCTGGACTTGAAGTCGATGCGTTAAATGGTGCTCCTGGCATCTATTCAGCACGCTATGCAGGCACTAATAACGACTCTCAGGCAAATATTGATTTACTGTTAGAAAACCTCCAAGACACACCTAAACATAAACGCACCGCAAGGTTTCAATGTTTTATGGTGTTAATGAGACATGCAAAAGATCCTGTTCCAATCCTTGCACAAGGTTCTTGGGAAGGACTTATTCTGCTGTCACAACAAGGCACGCAGGGCTTTGGCTACGATCCTATTTTTTATGTTCCAAGTGAAAAATGTACTGCCGCAGAGTTAAGTGCTGATACGAAGAATAAGCTTAGCCATCGAGGAAAGGCATTCGCATTACTCCAGCGTCAAATTTCCTAATACCGTATCCGTCTGCGCTTTCCGATAAACTTTAACCGCCTCACGATATTCAGGAAACTCATTTCCCACAATCGTCGCCGCCAATAATGCAGCGTTAATCGCTCCCGCACGCCCAATGGCAAGCGTTCCCACAGGGATTCCCGCAGGCATTTGCACAATCGACAACAATGAATCCTGACCACTTAATGCCTTGGATTGAATCGGAACACCTAATATCGGTATAGGCGTTTTTGCCGCCAACATGCCCGGCAAGTGAGCCGCCCCGCCTGCGCCACCAATAATTACTTTCAACCCTTTTTCTTCCGCTGCTTCCGCATAGGTAAAAAGCAAATCTGGTGTTCGGTGCGCAGATACAACTTGCACCTCATAAGGCACACCTAGTGACTTTAAGGTTTCTGTGCAGTTTTTCATCGTTTCCCAATCTGACTGAGATCCCATGACAACACCCACTAATGGCTGACCCATCTTAATTTCATTGCCCATCAACTGTTTCCTTTTCTAACATTTCCAAGATTTTCCAACATAACCATTCATAAACAAACACCAAACTATCTCGGCCTTTCAAAAATATATCCGTTTCAACCATGCATTCAATGGAACGGGATTTATGTGTATCTAGTAACTTAATATCTACTCTAAACTTATCTACTTTCGCTTTAGGGTCTTTCCAAAAATTCTCTAAGCCATACGTATTTATCTCGAAGATATATCGAGGCTTCACATCGCCATAAGGAAAAGCAAAATGGCTATAAAGCATCCCTTTGGTTACATCTTTTTTAATTTTCACCTGTAAAGCTGAAGCTTTCAAATGTTGCACCAACTGAGCACTTGCCGGTAATTTACCTTTGCAAACACGATATGGAAAAATAGCTTCTTCAACCTCATCAATCATTGGTATCAACTTATCGGCCTCTGAACTTGAATGCAGTTTTAATTCGATATAAGGATAATCTGCTCGATACCCAAAAGTCTCATCATATTTATCGGCAATAGGCTTTAAAGTTTGTGATAACTGCGCTTCAGCAATTCCCATCAACAACCAGTTATGTGCTTGCCGCTCAATACCCTCCCGCACACTCTCAATAAAAGGTAATGCTTGATTTTTAAACATAGTCAAACACTCACCAGGAGGGCCCGGTAGCATCACAATATATTTGTTATCCGCTAATGAAATAATACAACCATCGGCTGTACCTCGGGCATTCGGTAAAATCGTTGCATGCTCCGGGAAAAGTGCTTGTTGACGGTTTGTCTCTGGAATCACAGCAAAACGTTTCTCCAATCGTTTGACAATACGCTGCCAGCTTTCTTCTGAAAACACCAATTTTTGACCTGCCACATACGCCAAAGCTGAACAAGTTTTATCGTCTTCTGTAGGCCCTAATCCACCCACGGTAATCACAATATCATGCTCGCTCAACAAATAAGAAACCGATTTTTCAATTTTTCGTTGACTGTCATAACATGCCAAATGCATCCCAATTTTATAGCCCCTACCATATAAGTCTACCGCCATTGCAGGAGTATTGGTATTTTGAATGTCTCCCGTGGTAATCTCATCACCCGTTGCCAAAAATCCGATCTTAAGCGGTCCAACTACATCCGTAAGCGCTGTTTCAATTTGTTTTACTTCATCAATAAACACACTGTCTACACCCCATGACAGCAGTTTTCTAACATCCTGTTCTGAAAAAGTAGAGCTTGAGTAAGTTAATAAGGTGCCACAGAGATCTTTAAGCTCTTCTACCCGCGATTCACTTAATCCATCTCCATTTATACCCAATGCACAACACTGCCATTTTTGAAAATCCGAGTAGCGTTGATCTCTAAATTCGATAAATGATCGCTCCCACTTTGCTTTACCTTCAAAGCTGACCAGCATTTCTAAAGAGTATGCATGTTCTGTCTCATGAAGTGTCTGCATAATAGTTTTACAAAAACTAGAAATCATAATTTTATCTTTCAGCACAGGAAAATCATCAAGCACTTCGATCACCTTCTGCGCCAAAAGCACCTCATAAGGTTCATCATCATAAGGCTTTGATTTGATCTCAACATTGGTGTGTGCCAAAGGATTTTCTTCCATCCATCCAAGATATTCTTGCAAAGTAGGAATCTGGCAGGACGCAAAGCGAATGGGGAATTTTGCTGCGGCATCTAAGGTTTTAACCTCATCCAAGGTCATATTTGTAATATATTTTTTAAGCCCTGTAACCCGCTCAATATAATAGTCATGGAAAATAATCGGCACATTATCCAGCGTCAATTGAACATCTAATTCAATCCAATTTACACCATAATCTAAGGCACGCTGAAAAGCCTCCATCGTATTTTCAGGGGCATAGGTATTTGCGCCACGATGAGAAATAAATTTTTCAAATTTCATACTTTAAAGCACATATTATTTGAATTTGGATATGGGGTATGGGGTATGGCTAAAGTATAGCAGATTAAAAGCGTGAAAAACCATGCTATTCAATGAGGTTCAGATCAGATTTCTCAAGAATCACCTTTGGTAATGGCTTTTTCATCTTTGCCCCCAACGCCTCCAGCTTTAATGCTGATTTCACAAGATTACCTTTCCCAGTTGTCAACTTATTCATTGCACCGTAATAGGTATCTTGCACGTTATTCAGTTGCGTGCCTAACTTTTCTAAATCCTCTGCAAAGCCTCTAAATTTATCCAATAAATTTCCAGCATCTTGCGCTATTTTTTGGGCATTGGCGTTTTGATTTGCATAGGTCCACATATTTTTAATGGTGCCTAAGGTCGCCAATAATGTCGTCGGCGTGACAATAATAATCTTTTTCTCAAAAGCCGTTAGACATAACTTCTGATCATGCTGAAACGTCAAAATAAACGCAGACTCAATTGGCATAAACATCAAAATAAAGTCTAAGCTGTTGACCCCCAACAGGTCCTCATATTTTTTCTCCGCCAACCCATCAATATGACGTTTCACTGCAACAATATGACGTTTTAAGGAAACTTCTCGATTAACAGCATTCTCTGCATTCGTAAAGGCTTCGTAATCTATCAACGTTACTTTGGAATCAATAATCACATCTTTCCCATCAGGCAACCGCACCACAGCATCCGGTCTAAAAACACGACTATCACTATCTTTGGAACTGACCTGAACATCATACTCCATGCCTTTTCTTAAGCCCGAACTTTCCAATACTCTTTCAAGTACCAACTCACCCCATGCACCTTGCTTTTGTTTATCACCTTTCAGCGCTTTGGTGAGGTTCTGAGCATCTTCACTCATAACAGAGCTTAAACCAAAAAGCTTATTGACCTCGTTTTTCAAGGATGCACGCTCTTTCGCCTCATCAACGTAGACATCATTGACTTTCTGCTCAAATGACCTTAACTGCTCTTGGAAAGGTTTTAGCACATCATCCAATTTTAATTGGTTTTGCGTGGTAAATGTTTTTCCTTTCTCCTCAAAAATCTTATTCGCTAAATTCTCAAACTGCTTGGCTAATGATTCTTCTGCATCTTTCAGTAGCGCAATATCTTTAGTCGACTGCTTTTCTTGTTTTTCTAATGCCATCGTGAGCTTAGAAATTTCAGACTTCGCCTCACTTAAGTTAGATGATCCCTCAGAAAGCAACGATTCCTTTTCAGTATATCGCGTTTTCCATTCAGAAGTTTCTGTTTTCGCATTTTTCAGTTGCTCATATAAACCTTCTAACTCACTGGATTTTGCAGCAACGCCTGAGGACATGGTCATAATGGAAGCATTAGCTTTATTAAGTTGCACTTCTATCTCTGATTTCTGTTCATTCGTCTCCTTGCACTGATCATACAAATGCGCATGATTATTATCTAATAACAATTTAGCTTCTTTTATTGCTTCGAACTCAAGTAATCGCTCCTTTAATTTTGACACATCATCCTGAGCATAATCATAACCAGCTTTCACTTTATTATGTTTTAAAGACAAAATTAGCCATGTAAAAATAAGACCTACAACAAAAGCAATCAGCATATAAAAAATCAAAACAGGCTCCCTTTATTAGACCATTTCAGCATTTTTAAGAATTGGAAAACCCAATTTTTCACGTTCTTGATAGTAGCTTTCTGCCACGGGCATTGAAAGCCCTCGCACCCGTAAAATATAACGTTGCCGCTCCGTCACGGAAATCGCATGACGCGCATCTAACAAGTTAAATATATGCGAAGCTTTTAACATCATTTCATATGCAGGGAGAGGCAAATTCCTTTCATTCAATCGCTTACTTTCGCTTTCAAGAAAATCAAATTCTGAAAATAAATGCGCCACATCCGCTTCTTCAAAATTATATCGTGACATCTCAACTTCATTTTGTTTGAAAACATCCCCATAATAAACAGGTCCGGTGGCACTATTCGCCCAAAGCAAATCATACATACTATCCACATCTTGCAAATACATCGCAATACGCTCAAGACCATAAGTGAGCTCACCAGTTACTGGACGGCACTCAAGCCCACCCACCTGTTGGAAATAAGTGAATTGTGATATTTCCATCCCATTCATCCAGATTTCCCAGCCAAGCCCCCATGCCCCTAAAGTAGGAGACTCCCAGTTATCTTCTACAAAACGCACATCGTTTTCAAGGAAATCTACGCCAAGCGCTTTCAATGAACCCAAATAAAGTTCCTGAAAATCTTCTGGTGATGGTTTCATCACTACTTGAAATTGATAATAATGCTGTGTTCTATTTGGATTTTCACCATAACGCCCATCCGTAGGGCGACGTGATGGCTGTACATACGCCGCATTCCATGGCTCAGGGCCAATCGCTCTTAGAAAAGTCGCAGGGTGAAAAGTTCCTGCTCCCACCTCCATATCTAGAGGCTGAACAATTAAGCATCCTTGATCTGCCCAATATTTTTGAAGTGTGAAAATAATGTCTTGAAAACTTAATTTTTCCTTGCCCATGAGTGATCCCAGCATACTTGATCTCTATTAGAGAATCAGTATATCAAAACAGGCAATAAGGGCTATACATAATCCAATCCAAACTACCAATTTCTAACCTTTGTCTTTTTTACCCTGGGCTAATGGCATCTGAGGTCGTTTCATCTCCTTGAAACATCCTGTCATTCATCTCTTTTGGAGTAACGGATTCAACCCAAGATGAAATGTCCAACATAACAGGCTTAACTTGCGAATCTTGCCATGCTTTATCTGAGCTGATGGTTGAACTCATATTCAATACGGCAACCGCAACGCTCGTAATAAAAATACCTTTAATCAAACCAAGCACAAGCCCTAGAACTCGATCAGAGAAGCTGAAATGATCGCTCTTTGAAAAAGAAGTAATCAAAACGGATAAGATTCCTCCCACAATCCAAACGCCCAAAACAATCACAAAGAATGCAAGGTAGAATCGAACATCTGCCGCTTGAATCCATTTAGAAAGATATGCGCTAAAATCTGGGGTATAAAAATAAGCAACTGTACCGGCTACCAGCCAAATAATCAGCGCTAAAAGCCCCTGAATAAAACCTTGTTTCAAGCCCCATAAGGCGAAGAAAACGATCACAATCAGAATGATCCCATCAATCCAGTTCAACTGTGCAATAAACTCCACATTCATCTCCTTTTAAATATATTCAACCGCCTCTAACAGCGTTTTGACTGCTACCACTTCGATGCCTTGCACCGCCCGTTTAGGCTTATTGGAAAAAGGAATAATCGCCTTAGTAAAACCATGTTTTTGCGCTTCTTGAATACGCTCTTGCCCATAGGGTACAGGGCGAATCTCCCCAGATAAACCTACTTCACCAAAAATAATCCAATCTTTTGGAATAATTCGATTCCGCAAGCTGGAACTAATGGCCAACACAATTGACAAATCGGCACTGGTTTCGATGATTTTCACACCGCCCACCACATTGATAAAAACATCTTGATCGCCCACATTCACCTTTGCATGACGGTGAAGTATTGCTAAAAGCATGGCAATTCTATTACTGTCCACACCAACACAAACTCGTCTAGGTTGCCCAAAATGATTCTCATCTACTAATGCCTGCACCTCAGCAAGCAAAGGGCGTGATCCTTCCCACATAGAAACAATGGTACTTCCTGCTATCTCCTGCTCGCTTCGGTTTAAGAATATAGCCGACGGGTTTTTCACTTCTTTCATACCCGCATCCGTCATGGCAAATATACCTAACTCATTCACAGCGCCAAAACGATTCTTTAACGAACGCATCACACGATAGCGTCCATCATTTTGACCCTCAATAAAAATAACGGCATCCACAATATGCTCAAGCACTCGGGGACCCGCGACCTCTCCTGACTTCGTTACATGCCCGACTAAAAAAAGTGCGCAATTATTTCTTTTTGCAAAATGCGTTAAGTACGCTGCTGATTCTCTTACTTGAGAAACTCCTCCTGCGGCACTTTGCACCTCGGCAAGCTGCATGGTTTGAATCGAGTCAATAACCATGACCATAGGCTTTTCTTTGCCGGCCACTTCAACAATAGACTCTACATCGGTTTCAATCATCATTTTTAATTGATCTGCTGACAACCCCATTCTCTTTGCACGCAAGGCAACTTGTTCCAAAGATTCTTCACCTGTGACATACAGCGTATTATATCGCTGTGATAGCTTCGTCATGACTTGTAATAAAATAGAAGACTTTCCAATACCTGGATCACCACCGATAAGAATTACCGACCCTGGTACAATCCCACCACCCAATACACGGTCAAACTCGGACATCCCAGTTGAGAATCGTGAAACATCTTCAAGTGACACATCCTTTAATGTTTTGACTTCTGATTTACTTCCTGAGTAACCTCTCGTTGGCTCTTTTTTACTTTTTCGAGGCACAAACTCAACCAATGAATTCCATTCATGACAATCTGGGCATTGCCCCTGCCACTTTGTCGATTCGCTACCACATTGCTGACAAACGTAAGCAACCTTTTTTTTCGCCATAATTTATTTCGATATATTATTCATTCATTTGATTGTAATCGGATTTTCCTAGAATCATAAGGTTAATCAGTTATCAAATTTTTTTCAAAAATCCCACACTCACATTGAAAAAAATATCTTCTTTTATAAACTAATTCATAACACCCATTGTATTTCATAGAAAAAATAATGCCACTACTCAGCCATTACCTAAAAACTATCACTCTATTAACACTTGCCGCTGTTGTAACTGGCTGTTCCATCCCCACAAAAAACATGCGCCAAAACCATGCCAATGATATTGCTTCACAATCAAACATGTCAAAAACAATTATCTCCGCACCCCCTTTTGAATTCACGACCTATCAAAAAATTAAAGCACCTCAATATCATACCGCTAATATTTATATCGAAGGAGATGGACTGGCATGGATCACTAGAAGGCGCATTTCATCTGACCCGACACCGAGCAGGCCCATTGCACTACAACTTGCGATTTTAGATCCCGCTCCTAACGTCATCTATATTGCTCGACCTTGCCAATATAGCGGAATGTCTGACTCGACCAAATATTGCACCAATCAATATTGGACTTCTCACCGTTTTGCCCCTGAAATTATTCAGTCCATAAATACGGTTTTAGATAAACTAAAATCAACCCATGATTTTAAGAAATTCAATCTTATTGGATTTTCAGGAGGTGCCGCAGTTGCCATTCTGCTTGCTGCATCAAGAAATGACATTCACTCTATCCGCACTATTGCAGGCAATCTTGATCATGAAAAAGTGAGTGAGATTCATCATGTTTCCCCACTAACTGGATCATTAAATCCTGCCGATGTGTCCGAGCAAATTAACTACATTCCCCAATCTCATTTTACTGGGGAAGATGACCGAATCGTAACGTCTGAAGTGAGTAAAAGTTATCTTCATAACGCCAAGGATACGCATTGCATACAAGTGCTTGAATTAGAAAACACCACTCATGAATCTGGATGGACTAGGGTTTGGGGCGAATTGCTATTGAGACCCGTGGTTTGCAGTCATTGATATTGGCAGGCAAAAAAAAAACACCTCCCAATATTAATCAGAAGATGTTTTAAATTCATTATCGTTTAAATAGTGTCTAATAAATTAGTCAGCTAATTGAACGTTAATTGCTTGAGGTCCTCGACGACCTTCTTCAGTTTCAAAAGCAACGCGTTGATCGTCAGCTAGTGATTGAAGACCACCTAAAGCAGTGATGTGTACGAATACATCTTTGCTACCGTCGTCAGGTTTGATGAAACCGAAACCTTTAGTTTCGTTGAAAAATTTTACTGTGCCTGTATGTTGCGACATTTTTTATACTCTCTTATATTAAATAAATTAAACAATTATACTTCCAATGCTACGTATGAATTCTCGAAAAAATTAAAACAGAACACTTAAAAGCCGAGGTCATTATAACAAGTATTTTGTAAAAGAATACTATTTATTCATTATAATTTAGCTTCTGTAAATTGATTTCCTATCTTGCTTGATTAAAATTTAAATTGTGTAGCATAAATAACCCCTGCATTTCTCAGCTATTTTCCAAGAATAAAGCCTAATCTAGCTATACATATTGCTTTGCAACCTTTACTTCCACCATGATTAAAACATTGATCACCAACATAAGTCCTAAAATAATCACTGGCAAATAATGGTAAAGGTTCGTTTGAATGGTGCTCACACCGCTTGAACTTAAAAAGGCAATCATCATAATCATAAAGCTTACCACAGAGGACGTTGTAGATTTATCTACCGCATGGTGCATTGCTTGAGCAGATGCGGTAGAAAAAATCATTGGCAACCCCAAATACACCAGCGCCAGCGGGATAAAAAACAAGGCTCTGCTCGGCTCTACGAATTGGTTAAAGCCGACCAATAAAATAGCACCCAATGTCGAAATAATGGCACCGACGATAAACAACTGCTTTGGGGTTGCCTTATCACTCAGCTTTGCTGTGATGATATTTCCCACGAAATAAAGCGCCATGATAATCATAAATAATTGTGAAAATCCATTTGCAGTCAAACCAAGTGAGCGTACTGAGACAATGGATGCTGTTGCAGAAACCACATAAATAATCGCCGTTGAAAAACCCCATAGCCCCGTATAAACGTATATTTTGGGATTTGAAAATGCTTTACGGTACTGACCTGCAATGTTTCTTAGGCTGAAAGTAATGCGATTATTTTTATGATGTGTTTCAGGCAATGTTTTCGCTAAAAATAAAGCAAATACGCTAAACACTGTCAAAAAAATAAAACAACTTCTCCAACCAACATAGGTCGTTAACTCACCACCTAAAAATATGGCCAACCCTGGAAGTATTGCAAACGCACTGGTGGTATAAGCAATCACTTTTCTGGCCTCAGTATTTTCATAGCAATCATTAATAATGGTAAATGTCATGTTTAAACCACACCCAGAACCTATCGCCATGATAAGTCTTCCCAGCACCAACATTGAAAAATCCGTTGCCATACTACTTACAATGCCACCAACAATAGAAATACTGATTCCGATATATAATGTTTTTTTACGACCAATGCTATTTGAAATTGGTCCATAAAAAATTTGACTTAACGCATATCCCAATACAAACATTGTCACTACCCATTCTGCTTGGTGTGGCAATATTGAGTAAGACTCTGCGATGTTGGTTAATGCAGGCGCTGGTAAAACAGACCCCATACTGGCTAAAGAAATCAACATAGTCAAAGTAAACAATGCTGGCTTCTTTCCAAATTTTAAGTTGTTGATTTCATAATTATTCATCTAACAAAGCTTCTTCAGTCGCTATTTGACCAACATATTATAATTAACCAGGAAGTTTGTAAATTTGATAAATGTTAACGTATAATTAACATTAAGTTAATCGACAGGTGGACAAATGCTAGAACAACACTTTACCATTCGCCAGATTGAAACCTTTTATTACGCTGCAAAGTTCCTCAGCATCACACAAGCTGCCCAAACGCTATATATGAGCCCACCCGCTGCTTGGAAACATATTAAAAATCTCGAGATATTATGTGAAAAGCCACTTTTTAAAAAAATTGGCAAAACACTTGAACTCACAGGAACAGGAAGTATGTTGGCAGATGAGGTCACGATATTCCTTGCTGCTCGAACCAATTTAAGCAGTGTGATTCATGAAATCACTTCCGAAGCACAACAGCCTATTCAGCTATCCATCACCAATACCTTTCAAAATGTAGGATTTAATCTTATCCAACCCTTTATTGAGGCATTTCCAAATATTCGTGTTGACTTTACCTTAGATCGCTGGCGAGACCAAGGCGCCATCATGTCTGAGAATCGCCATGATTTTTATATGATTAGCGATCCTTTTGCCATCGATCACAAACTTGTGCAAAAAAAATTACTCTCATTTGAATATGTACTCGTCGCCTCCAGCAAACACCCATTAAGCCAATGCAAACGCTTAACCGCCCATGATATCTGTCATTCAAACTATCTTTCCACGCATACCGCCTCGATTACACAAACTAAGCACAATGAACTATTTAAACAGTGGGGCATGAAAAAGCAGCCAATTTATGTAGATTCATATCTTGCGGCCAAGGAAGCTGCTAAAGCAAATATCGGGATTGCAATATTGCCAAAATGCATTATTGAAGAGGAGCTAACATCAAATCTACTCGCCATTCTCCCAATGGAAACCACAATGATTAAGACCTCCTTTTTATTGGTATACAAGTCTAGCCAACTAGATAAAGGGAGCCATGAAATGTTTTTTAATTATTTTGCTTAATCCAGAATAAAATTTAATTTCTGCACGCAATCGTGCGCATTTGATAGTGTAACACTCATGAAGTTTGTGCTAGGATGCCGTTTTTATTTTAAAATAAAGAACTAAACATATGCGCAGTTTTAAAAGAACATTGCTCATTATTGCTACTATAAGCACATTCATGGCAACCTCTGCTATGGCTGACAACAATCAATATTCTAGGTTACGTTAACATATCAACAGGTATAAATGAATCTTCTACTGGTGTCACAACAAGTACGGTTACGTACGGAAATGGATCAACTAAAACCATGACTTTACCAGGGTACAGCTCTGTTGGCGTCAATCTCAACATGGCACTGGGCTATCAATTTGCTTTCGGCAATAAAGATGGCGCGCCTTCTTTATACTTTGGACCAGAGCTTGAATACAAGCTTGTCGGCAATGCTCCGACAGGTGTAATGGGTATATTTAATCCAGCCTCAGGCAAATTACTCGATTAAACTCGCAGCAACTCTTCGATAAATAGCCTAAGCCTTAATGGTTTTATAGGGACTTATTTCACAAATAAATTTTATACGGAATTAAGACTTGGAGCTGGTTACTTTAGATCCTCAGATGGCGCCATGGCTGGTGTGAACCTAAACGCTGGTTTAAGGGCGGATTACGACATCACCCAAAACCTTAGTGTTTATGCCGAATACTCAAACACTGCATACCTAAATGTATTAGGAACATTTTCAAGTAGCATCTTAGGCGCTGGAACCGTAGGTGTGCCTGACAGCATCATTGTTCAAGAGCAAAATATTGGTTTGCAATATAGTTTTTAAAATCTTCATATAAAACATCTTTTTATAGCCTCAACCCATATAACTCCATTCCAACTGGAATTTTTAACCATTTCCTGCTTTATTTAAGAGTAAACATACTGAATAAAAAGCAAAAACATGGCTCTTGATCTAAAAAAAATGCTCGCTGTCATGGTGGAAAATGAAGGCTCTGACTTATATCTTACCTTTGAAGCATCCCCAAGTATAAAAACCCAGGGCGCATTACACCCTATCAGTGAGAAGAAATTTGCCTCTGGTGAAGTGCATGAGATTGCCGCCTCGATTATGAATGATAAGCAAATTTCCGAGTTTGATCAAACAGGTGAGATGAATCTTGCCCTTGCTTATGACGATGTTCGCTTTAGGGTCAATATTTTTCGGCAACGCAATGAAACTGGCATGGTGCTTCGCCACATCAAAACAGATATCCCACTTGCAGACGATCTTGGACTGCCACAAATCATGAAAGATCTCATCATGACAAAACGGGGTTTAATTCTCTTTGTCGGTGGTACAGGTTCAGGAAAGTCCACATCTTTGGCCGCCCTTATTGGTCATCGAAATGCGAATGAGGGCGGACATATCATCACCATTGAAGATCCTATTGAATACATCCATCCCCACAATAAATCCCTGATCACCCAGAGAGAAGTCGGCACAGATACAGAAACATTTGCCACCGCACTTAAAAATACGTTACGGCAAGCCCCAGATGTGATACAGATTGGTGAAATCCGAGATCAAGAAACCATGGAGCACGCACTAACCTTTGCTGAAACAGGCCATCTATGTATTTCCACCCTTCACGCCAATAATGCGAACCAAGCGATTGATCGAATCTTACACTTCTTCCCCGAAGACATGCATCGAAAGCTACAGCTTGATCTATCTTTAAATCTCAAATGCATTATTTCCCAGCGCCTTATTCCAAACTTAAAAGGGAAACGTGCACTGGCGGCAGAAATACTCATTAACTCCCCTTTAATTAGCGAACAAATCAAAGGTGGCAAAGTTGATGAGTTAAAAGAGACCATGGAGAAATCAGAGAGCTTAGGTATGATGACCTTTGATGGCGCGCTTTTTCATCTCTATAAAAGTGGTGAGATATCTTTAGAAGAAGCCATGAAAAATGCAGATTCTGCGAATAATTTACGCCTTAGGATCAAACTTGATAAAGGGGATAAATTTGATGAACATGGACTTAAAAACAAATATAAAATTCAAGAAGAAGATATTGATAAATTCACAAAATAAATAAAAAGACTTTCCCCAAGATCAATACCCCTCGGCATAAGCACCCATACGCCGAGGGTCAGCCGCCCCTTTAAATCCGTGATCACTTTTCTTCGCCGTTTGAGCTGAGCCCATTGCATCAAAAAGCACGACCTTATGCCCCATGACCTCCAAAATATTCACTGTGTCTACACTAAAACCTTGTTCAATCATAATCTCATCAGGCCATAGCTGACTGTGCATTCTGGGCATACTCACAGCACTCTGCAAATCCAGCTGATAATCCACAATATTTAAAATCACTTGCAACACCGTTGTGATAATACGACCACCACCTGGAGAGCCAGTTGCATATAATACGCCTTTAGGTCCAATCATAATCGTTGGTGACATTGAGCTTAACGGTCTTTTTTGAGGTTCAATAGCATTTGCTTCTCCTTGTACAAGCCCATGAGCATTGGCCGCACCCACTTTCGCGGTAAAATCATCCATTTCATTATTCAGTAAAAAGCCTGCACCTTTTACCATCTTCCCATTGCCATAAGAGTAGTTAAGGGTATAGGTGTTCGAAACCACATTATCTTCATGATCTATAATACTGTAATGCGTTGTTTGGGTGCTTTCATGATCAGGTGTTATGCTTTTAGAAATCACACTACTTGGCGTGTGCTTTGATAAATCAATTTTTTGCCGAATGCTTTCCGCATATTGCTTGGAAGTCAGTTTTTTCGTTGGGTTTTTAACAAATAAAGGGTCTCCTAAATCCGTATTGCGATCATTGTAAGCGTAATTAAAAGCTTCCGTCATCACATGCATTGTCTTGGCACTATTCAAACCGTATTTCCCCATAGGGTAGCCTTCTAAGATATTCAATATCTCCATCATGACGATACCTCCAGAGCTCGGTGGTGGCATGGAATAAATCGTATAGCCTCGGTAAATCCCTTTTATGGGTTTCTCAACCGTTACCTGATAAGCCTCCAAGTCTTTCATGGTAATGATTCCACCGTGTTTCTTCATATCAACGACTATTAACTCGGCAATCTTCCCCTTATAAAATGCATCTCGACCATTTTTTGAAATTAGCTTTAACGTATTTGCCAAGTCAGGTTGCTTTAAAATTTCGCCCGCTTGATATAATGAGCCATCCATCTTAAAGAAAACACTACTTGCCGCCTTAGAGTCTTTCAGTCTAGGTGCGGCTTCCGCTAAAGATTCTGCAAAATAAGGTTCAATGATAAAACCATTTTCAGCCAAAGATATTGCCGGTGCCATCACTTCTTTTAATGGTAATTTTCCATATTTATCGTGTGCCCAAAGCAAGCCTGCCACCGTGCCAGGCACTCCTGATGCCAAATAAGTATCGGAGACTTTATGGCGATCAACGTCTCCATTTTGGTCTAAATACATATTTTTTGTCGCCAGAATTGGTGCCTTTTCCCGATAATTTAATGCGACCACCTCTGGTGAATCACTACTTTTAATCATCATAAACCCGCCACCGCCGAGGTTCCCAGCCTTGGGTAAAGTCACTGCCAAAGCGAAACCAACGGCAACGGCCGCATCAATGGCACTGCCTCCTTTCTTAAGTATTTCAACACCGACCAATGTGGCCTTTTTTTCCTGTGTTGCCACCATACCATGATCACCAACAACAGGATGAAAACGTTGATCTGATTCTTGAATCGCAATAGCATAGGCATCACCCAAAGATAGATAAAGTGCTAGAAACCCAAATAAAAATCCAGATAATACTCGATCTATTACATTATATTTCAACACCTTAACTTTTCTTTGCATCTTAGTTTTTAAAAGCATCCCTTCACCTCTTGCATCACTTAACCTATATAAAACAGACTAAGCCAGAGAAAACTTACAGTCAATCCAGCCATTATAAAATAAATCCAGACTCCCATCGAAATCTGTAGTAGAAACCGCTGAAGAAACAGTAGATAGCCCATATATATTCAAATCATAAGCTGGTACAATCCACACCCAACTCACACATGGGCAACAACTATGAACACAGTTACCGATAAAAAAGCCATTGGGTTTACCGCCTTTGGCGCATGTCTCGAGTGGTTTGAGTTCACTCTTTATGCTTTTACCGCACCCTATCTATCTGTCGTTTTTTTCCCTCACGACGATAAAATGGTGGGCTTAATTTTGGTATTTGGTGTCTTTGCGGCAGGCTATCTTATGCGCCCATTGGGCGGCATTATTATTGGACATATTGGTGACAAAAAGGGGCGAAACTACGCGCTAAAACTCAGCATCATATTAATGAGCCTCCCAATGCTGATCACGGCTCTATCACCAACCTTCGAACAAGTTGGCGCCCTTGCCGTCGTTATCCTTGTTTTTGCAAGGATGATTCAAGGATTTTCAGTGGGTGGTGAATATACGGGCGTTCTCGTTATGTTAATTGAGCATGCACCTAAAAAACATCGTGGTCTCATTACCTCACTTGCCACTGTGTCTTCCTCCGTGGGTGTACTTCTGAGTTCTATGATTGTGGCAATATTGGCACATTTCTTCACCTTTGATCAAATGGTTGAATGGGGTTGGCGCGCCACTTTCATGGTGGGATTTGTTTTAGCCATTATTTCTTTTTATATGCAAAAATCCGTCTCAGAGTCACCCATGTATATTCAATATCGCAAAGAATCTGGCGCTAAGAAAGAAATGTTTCCACTGCTGCAAACTTGGAGATACCATAAAAAAGAGCTTATGTATGTCTTCGTTTTAACAGGTTATCTCGGAATTGCTTATTACATCATGGCAGCTTATTTACCTAACAGCCTCATTACCTTACGCAATATGGATGAAAGCACAGTGCTTTGGATTACCACGTTCTTCTCGGCCGTCTATGCCATCACTGCACCACTCTGGGGCTATCTTTCTGATCGCTTGGGTCGCAAAGTAATGATTGTTATTCCAACCATTATTTTAATGCTCACCGCCTACCCACTCTTTAATATCTTCACCAATGGTACTTTCATCTTGATCATGATGGCACAAGGCTTCTTGGCACTACTCATTTCTGCCGCTACTTGTGCATTTCAAGTCGCGATCAATGAACTATTTCCAACGGATACACGATATAGTGGCGTCTCCGCCAGCTATAATATTAGCAACGCCTTACTAGGTGGAACTGCACCCGTTATCGCAGCACTATTTGTCGCACAAACAGGAAATGACTTAGCCCCCGCTTATTATTTGATTATTGCCTCTTTCGTAACATTACTCTTAATATTTAAAATGCCTGAAACCAAAGATTCAAAACATTTTCATCACTAAGGCAATCAATGTACTGAAATCTGCTCCACTTCTGGAGCGTCTTGAACAGATTGAAGGTCATCATAAAAACGAGCAAAAACGATATTTTGATAAGGCATTAGCCAAATAAATCCTATTCCCAGAGTGAGCACACATAAGATTGCTAAACCTAACATATATAAGCTCAATCCAAAAAGCTTTAGCTTATTGCCGTGCATTAACTCTCGGCTTTTTGTAATCGCTTCAATCGCTGTCATATCCGGGTGTTCGGCTAAAAGGTATAAGGTTTGAGAATAAGCATAGGCTTTAACAATACCTGGAATCACCAGTAATAACATCCACAGCAATACAAAAATAAACATGAGAATGAAGGCTATTGTATTGGTTGCAAAGTTTTTAAAACCACTCAAAACAATGCCTGCCTCTGGTATTTTTCCTCTAGAAATTGCGAGGGAAAAACGATTATACCCAACGCCCACCGAGCCTGCAAAAAGAAACACTGCAAGAGAACCAATAACAGGTATCACATGCGCACCTGCCTGATATACGCCCAAGGCAATAAACATGACAATGGCAAATAACCACTTCCCTGATAAAGCATGGCGAGCACCACTCATCAGTTCAAGGTTTTTTGTTGTTGATTGATACATATTACAAATCCTACGACAATCGTTAATCACTTCGTCAGTATAGCCAAAAACCGCCTAACAACACCACCTTGATTTTATAAAATACTCTCAGATTGCCTTACACAATCCTCAATCGCCAAACGAGAAAAATAGTTTCCTGTCAGATAAATATCTTTATCAAATAACGCTTGTTGCATTTCTGTTAACCCATTTAAAAATTCTGGGGTAATCATCGGCAATGTATTATCAACCAACACAGAGTCTACAACTGCATCAGCTGATACACCTAGGAACCTTAAAGCATAGTCCAAACATTGGGTCTGGGAATATTCCAGCTCTCCTTTAAAATGGAAAATGAATCCGCGATATTGATCATCATCCACCACATCTCGCGAAACCATTGAATAAAAAGGCTGCTCAATACCGATCAGACCCGCCAATGCAGGAATATCCTTCACGATATTTTTATTCACGATCACGCCGAACGATGTGATCTTAGAGACTTGGGGTAATGTGAGTTTTTCTGCTACCCCACTAAACTCCTCAGGCAAAAGAACCCTGGTCACTGACAATGGTGTTGCTAACACTAATTTCTGACAAGTATAACTTTCATTGCCAGATACAACATGCCAAAGGTTATCAACTCTTTTGATATTAGTGACCATGGCATTTGTTTTTAGCTCAAAATCAGAGGATTTTACAAGCGCATCCACTAAAATAGACAAGCCATTTTTAAAGGTAAAACTTCTCGGGAAATTTTTGTTTCGCTTATAAAACTTAAACAATAATTCAGCTGGGAAATCTTTTGAATCTTGTGATAGCACCGCATCAAAAGCATATCTTAAAATATTCTGGTAATTTGTTTTCCCAAAAATACGCTGATAGTAATCTGAGACAGTACAATCTTTTTTAGACAACATTTTGAGCTTTAAAATACCCATCCCCATTCTAACAAGATTTAAAGCTTTAAAGACTGAAACTGTCTGAATGCCATCATATAATTTGAAGGGTAAGTTTCTCCGTGTTTGGATTTGATCTTTTAAGCTCAATGCCTCCACTAACTGCAACACACGATCATAGGAGTTATAAACTGCGTGGGCACCCATCTCAAGCCAAAAACCATCTGCCTTTTCCGATGTGTAAGTGTGAACACACCCACCTACTTTTGTATTTTTTTCAAGAAGTAAGACTTTTTGATTCTGTTGGGAAGCGTAGTGTGCCGCGCTTAAGCCTGAAATTCCACCACCTATAATTATTATGTCATAATGCTTGACCATTCTGTTTTGCTCTATTTTAATAAAATTAAAGATAATTCATCAATCAATGTCGTCGCATAACTACCGGTGGGTAATGAGAAATCAAGTACAAGTGTTTGAATTTTCTCATCATATACATACGACAAATCAATAGGGGCAATACTCAAAGCGCGAAATCCGACCTCAATATCTTGTGCTAATAAGTCCTTATACCAAGCATAATCTGCCCATAATTTCTCTGCAAATTGCTTTCCATCTTCAGCTAACTGCAACTTCTTATCTTTCCCTGGCAGAATACCGGCAACCACCAATTCACCACTTAGTATACGAGCCTCTACATCATCCTTATTTTCAGCTGTTACCATAAACCAAGTGTTCGCACCCACAAAACCAACAATATCTCCACATAAGACATTTTGCGTTAATGAAGATACTTTTCGCTCAAGCACATAACGGTTAAATAAATAGGAACGTAGAACAGATAATAAAAAACCTTTATCTTTTGGAGAACGTACTTTTAAGTTTCCAGACAACCAATCCAATGCTTTTGTTACATTCGCATTTTCACGCCCAAAACGCTGTTCTGCGAACAGATTCAAAAAACCTTGGCATTTTATTTTATCGATTGCCTGCGCCAGATGAATAGGGTCAACACAACAATCTCGAATTGTCACCACAAAATGATTACATTTATGTGTTCCGACTCTCAGTTTTTTAGCATGCTGACTAATCTTCAGAATTTTTAACTGGTCATCATTTAATTCGGTCCAATCAGGCACTTCACCTTTGGGAAGGTATATTGAAAACCATTGCTCAGTCACTGCAAGCTTATCCTTCAAACCAGAATAACCCACATCACGTCTCGGAACATTGGCTAAACGTGCAATACGTTTGGTAACATCTTGTGTATTTAACAATCGTTTTTGGATATATAGCCAAACATGCTCACCTTCACCTGTAAGGTCGAAGCCAAGTTGCTCTACGACCTTAAAGTCTTCAGGTGTTCTTTTTATCTCGCCGATTTGAGCGTGGTTTTTATTCATCCTGCCTAACCAAGTCTGCTTTATAAATGATTATTTTTCAGCGTAATCCCTTGGCGGCTCATCTAAAATAAGTTCTTCAGATTTAGAGTCAAGCGCATCAGAAGGTAACGCTGATCCAGCCTCTTGTTCTCTTTGTATTGCCATTTTTTTGTCATGCTCTGCACGATCGAAGACGTAGGTTGCTGGTTGTAACAACGATTGACGAGAAATATCATTATTCAAACGCACACTTCCAGACAAGGTAAGCTCTTGAAGTTCATGGCATTTTTCATAAACATCAGAGATTAACTCTGCTGTACGATTCAGGTGCCTATTGGCACTTTCCTGATACTCTCTCAGCTCACGTTTCGCCATTTCCAAATCAGCGCTCAACTCAGAGGTTTTACCCGTTTTCTTTGCCTGAACAAATCCGATTCCCCAGCCAGCAAAAAAGGCAATAACAGCTGCCAATACAATCCATAATGCATACATAATTCAAACTCCTACTTTCTTCCTACGTTTTATTCATTAAAACGATAGCATGTGCCGCAATCCCTTCCTTTCGACCCACAAAACCCAGTTTTTCAGTTGTGGTCGCCTTTATATTCACTTTATCATCACCCAGACTCAATATGTTCTGGATGGAGACTTTCATTGCTTCAATATAATTCAAAAACTTAGGCACTTGTGCCACTATTGTAATATCTATATTCCCAATCACATAGCCTTTTTTAGCAGCCATTTCCTGTGCTGAAACCACAAAGAAATCACTATTCTTACCTTTAAACTTCACATCCGAATCAGGAAAGTGAAAACCAATATCTCTCATGCAAACAGAACCCAAAATGGCATCACATAAAGCATGTAAAACAACATCGCCATCTGAATGTGCCAGAACACCCATTTCAGGGTCGACCTCAAGCCCAGCAACAATTAGGGGTTTTGGATGCGCACTAAATTTATGGACATCATAACCGTGACCAATCCGAAACATCAATTATGCCTGTGTCACAGGGTAATTTTCCATTTTCCAACCACGCATACCACCATCTACAGAAATAGCGCCCGTATAACCCATCTTTTGAATACTTTCAGCCACCAAGGCTGAACGGAACCCACCACCACAATACAACAGCATGGGCTGCTCTTTATTTAGAATGCGTTGTTCGATCTTTACCTCAATCACACCACGACCCATATGAACTGCACCCGGAACATGGTCTGCTGCATACTCGGATTCCTCACGGACATCCACAATAAGATAATTTTTATTGCCACCATCCAGTTCTTTCTTCAAATCATGAACACTACATTCTTTTATTGCTTTTCGCGCATTATTGACAAGTTTTAAGAATTCCGAATTATGTTGCATTCCCTTAATCCTACTGATAAAAACCACTACCCAAGCATTATGTTACATACTACAATATATGGCAATTAGAATCATAGCTTAGAGTTCACATGTCAAAAACACAACACCATAAACTTATTATATTAGGTTCAGGGCCCGCAGGTTTCACGGCTGCCGTTTATGCTGCCCGTGCCAATCTAAAGCCTGTTTTACTGACGGGTATTGAGCCCGGTGGACAGCTTACCACCACAACAGACGTTGATAACTGGCCTGGCGAAGCAAATGGTATTCAAGGACCTGAGCTGATGCAAAAGATGCAAGCACATGCAGAACGTTTTGATACCGAGATCATCTATGACCACATTCATACTTCTGACTTAAAAAGCAAACCTTTTAAACTAGAAGGCGATAACGGGATATATACTTGTGACGCACTGATCATTGCCACAGGCGCATCTGCGAAATACCTTGGGCTGCCCTCTGAGGAAGCCTTTATGGGAAAGGGGGTTTCAGCTTGTGCCACCTGCGACGGTTTTTTCTATCGCAATAAAACGGTGGCCGTGATTGGTGGTGGCAACACTGCTGTTGAAGAGGCACTTTACTTATCAAACATCGCTAAAGATGTCGTTGTTGTACACCGCCGTGATGAGTTCCGCTCTGAAAAAATTCTGATCGACCACATCAAAAAACGCGCCCAAGAAGGCAATATTTCTTTTAAATACTTCCATATCCTTGATGAGGTACTTGGAGACAAGATGGGTGTGACAGGTATGCGTATCAAGAATGTTAAAACAGGGGCTGCTAAAGATGTGGCTGTTGATGGCATTTTTATTGCCATTGGACACAAACCCAATACTGGAATTTTTGCTGATCAGCTAGAAATGAACGATGGCTATATTACTGTTAAATCTGGTTTAAATGGAAATGCAACCGCAACAAGCATCCCAGGCGTGTTTGCAGCAGGCGATGCTTGTGACTATATTTACCGCCAAGCATGTACTTCTGCTGGCACTGGATGTATGGCAGCATTAGATGCTGAAAAATATTTGGATCAATAACGTTTTTTCATTGAAAAGCAATCAAAATTAGTGCATCATTCGAGCAGATTTTTATCGTAAATAATTAATGCACTAAGAGGCGTCCAATGGCAAAAGAAGAAAATATTGAAATGGAAGGCGTTGTTATCGACACCCTTCCTAACACCATGTTTAAAGTTGAATTAGAAAACGGTCATATCTTGACAGCACATATTTCAGGAAAAATGCGTAAAAACTATATCCGTATATTAACAGGTGATAAAGTTAAGGTTGAAATGACACCTTATGACCTAAGCAAAGGGCGTATTACCTACCGCGATAAATAATCTTAACCGCAAGTAAACGGCTGCACCCACATTTCATCTCTACAGGATGGTGGGAAATATTTGCGTGATTCTAACACCCCACTGGTCCAATATTTGCATTGCCATTGAATACTGCCCCGCCAACTTGAGGGCATAAAATAACAGACATATTTCCATTGTTCGTTGCCGATAGTGGCACACCAATTTCAGCCATATCAAGGCGTGTTGCTCGGTCGTTCATAGAAGATTTTGGCTCCTGCCAAAATCGAATCACTACCCTCGCAGATGGTTTTGCCTCAGACGCCCACCTCCGTACCGATCTTCCAAATAACAATACAGTCTCGTTTTTGAAAGCCAGTACTGCGTATATGGCTCTACGGGCTGGGAAATACCTTCCAGCGTCCAAAGGTCGAAGCGCTACGCACAATCTCTCAATGGAGCCGAAAGGCAGCCCTTCTGAGGACTACTCGACCTCGGCTTCGCCTCTCCCTGTCTCGCAGCGATCGCGATGACGATCATTAATTCAACCAAAGTATAGCCTATCTTATAATCTTTCAAACAGCTCCTTTTATCGCTCTTCATATCCCCCACCCTAAGCCACATGTCAAAATAGTTACAAAAGTTTCTGTTAAAATAATTGTAATCAATATCCAATAAAATACCAATAATTTGCATATTTACGCAAATAGATCACGATGCAATCAGATATGGCGCATATAATTATAGCGATTCACCTGAGTCATCCTCAGTTTTTGGGCATAATTCAAAATATGTTTCACCTTTCTTTAAAGCAATTTTCCTTATAGAATCATGCCAAAATAAACCTCATACACATTAACCATTTCAGGTTATGTATGCACTTAATGGAAGGCTCTTATAATGGTTAAATTACTCTCTGTGGAAATGCTTGCAGACCTGATTCAAAAACATGGATTCAATAATTTCTTAAAGGACCTCATGACTTATACCAAAGAGGATTTTTCTCGATGGGAAAATTTTGACAAAATGCCAAGACCAGCCTCACATGTTCCTGGTGGCGTGATTGAACTCATGCCAATTTGTGATGACGTATTTTACTCCTACAAATATGTGAATGGCCATCCTAAAAACCCAGAAAGCGGCAAGCAAACGGTGATTGCAACGGGGCAACTATCTCGTGTTAAAGATGGCTATCCACTTATGATTAGCGAAATGACAACCTTAACCGCACTTCGCACAGCTGCGACCTCGGCACTCGCTACAGACCTGATGTCTTGTCAAGATTCACAAATTATAGCCCTACTTGGCACTGGCGCTCAGAGTGAATTTCAAGTGCTTGCCCATAAAATGGTTCGAAACATCACAACGGTCAGATTTTATGATGTTGATCCCAAGGCAATGGATAAATTTGAGAAAAATATGGCGCACTCAGGGCTTGAATTAATTCGTTGTGACGATGGCGAAAGTGCGGTGAGAGATGCCGACATCATTATCGTTTGCACCGCCTGTAAAAATCATGTAGACGTTGTCAAAAAAGAATGGGTAAAAGCAGGCGCTCACATCAATGGACTAGGTGGTGACTGCCCAGGAAAAACAGAGCTTGATATAAAGCTACTCCCCGACAGTAAAGTTATTGTTGAGTTTTTTGAGCAATCCTTTATTGAAGGAGAAATTCAAAGATTCGACCATGAAACGGCGCTTAATATCGTCCATGCTGAACTATGGGAAATTGTCACGGGTAAAAAACCTGCTCGAGAAAATGATCAAGAAATCACGATTTTTGATTCTGTGGGATTTGCCATTGAAGATTTTTCCGTATTGCGCCTTACCTACGAACTTGCCTGTAAATACAATGCGGGCATAGAGTACAATATGGTACCACCGATCAAAGACCCTAAAAATCTTATCTCTGTGCTTGAAAAGTCTTTTCAAAAGGCATGTATTTCTGAAACGTTATCCGCCTGAAATATATGATTAATCTACGGCGATATGCTCTAAAATAGCTTTGGTTAATTTAGTGGCTAAGTCAGATTTATCTAGCTGATCAAACGATTCTGGTTTTTCGACACCTTTCAAATATAAATCCACCTGATTTTCATCTGCATAGAATGGGAAACCAGACTTTTTATCCACACGATTCAACACCAACATATCCAGCTGTTTAGCCATCATTTTTTTACGTGCATTGCTATCTGGATTATCCGTCTCCGCCGCAAATCCCACACAAAATGGTCGGTTATTAGAAACACTCACTGCTTTCAAAATATCTGGATTTTTAATCATTTCAAGCGTGATTTTCTCATCCAAACCCTGTTTCTTTATTTTACTTTCCGAATAAGACTTCACTCTGTAATCCGCAACCGCCGCCGCTGCGATAAAAATATCTTTTTCTACAATATTCACCATCACGGCATCATACATCTCTTGTGCTGTTTTAACCTTTATAAGGTTTATGCCATACGGTGTTTCTAACTGTGTTGGTCCACTGACAAGTGTCACCGACGCACCCAAAGTTTGTAATGACTCCGCTAATGCATATCCCATTTTTCCTGAACTATGATTAGATAAGAATCTCACTGGATCTATGGGTTCTACTGTTGGGCCTGCAGTAATCAAAACCTTGGCTAAACATGTTTGAGACAGTGTCTCCCCCGCCAAATATCCGACAATAGTTTCAGGTGCCACCATTCGACCAAAGCCATAATCACCACAAGCCTGCTCTCCTTGATCCGGTCCAAGGATACGACAACCATACTTTTTAACTTTTGCTAGGTTTTCTTCCAGTGCTGGATTCTGCCACATATGCATATTCATTGCAGGCACAATCGTTACGGGGGACTGTCTTGCCATCAACAGCGTTGACAGTAAATCATCAGCCAGCCCATTCGCTATTTTCCCTATGACGCTCGCGGAGGCTGGCGCTACCACAATATGATCTGCCCACCGCGCTAATTCAATATGCTCCATCGCTGAATCCGTATACTCAAAAGTATCTAAATATACGGGGTGCCCACATAGTGTTTCAAAAGAAAGTGGCTGAATGAATTCACAAGCCGATTTTGTCATCACCACTTTAATTTCAAATTCTTGGTTTAATTTATGTAGTAAACGGATTGTTTCAAGGATCTTATAAGCTGCAATGCTTCCTGTCACCCCGAATAATATTTTCTTGTTCAAAACTCTCTACGCCTTCTTCACAAACTGAGATTTTAGTTTCATCGAACCAATACCCTCAATCTTACAATCAATATCATGATCACCCCCCACAAGACGAATATTCTTTACCTTCGTCCCGACTTTAACAACCGATGAGGTACCTTTAACCTTGAGGTCTTTAATAACCGTAACCGTATCTCCATCCGCCAATACATTGCCATTCGCATCCCGAATAGTATCCTCTTGATCTTCGATATTTATCACATCATTTTTACCCCATTCATGTCCACATTCAGGGCAGATATACATCACGCCACCATCGTCATAGGCATATTCTGACGCACATTTTTGGCAATTTGGAATATCACTCATTTTATAAACCCTATTATTCTTTCATCTTTTCAGCACATTATGACAGGCTTAACCCCAATGGCAAAGCATCACCCATCGCAAATTGCATAAGCTCCTCTGAAAGAACCATTTTCCCTTGTAATATAGCCAGCTCTTTTGGGTGACGGTTTAACCGTTGCTCCATTTTTTTATATAGAATCTTGTCGATATTTTGTTCTTCCGCTTCAACCTTTCTTGCCATCAAACACCACGTTTTCACAACCGTAATTTGTATCTGTTTATTGGTCGTGAGCGTGAGCAATTTTGTCAGCCACCCTTCCACCACGTCAATGGGAATCATATCAATAACGTCAGCAAAACTTTCACGAGTTCCCACCCGCGATATCATCCACCATAGGAGTATATCTTGTGGTGACTTCATTAATTTTGCACAAATCATATCCCCCAATTTCACTCGATCTGTCATCCTAATTTTTTCAAGGCTTGCAAGCAGGCGCATCTTTTCTACAAGCGCAAATCGGGTCACTTTATTTAACTGGTCTTTTCGGGTAAAAATAACGGCTTTTATCGCATGAAATAAAACTTGCTGTTGATCCGCAGATAGCCCCAATGATGCTCTACGCCAAAGAATCCACCATTCAGCATGATTTTGCGCAACACCTCTAAATTGTACACCCTCTTCATACAGTTGATGCATCTTTTTAATTCTTTCGACATCACCAATATCCCCCAACCCTGGACGAATACTCAACCCAAGCAAGCTTAACCATGTGCGCTCAGCCTCTGCATTTTTTATACGCTTCCCTTTGAAATCCCAAAGAATATCAAATAATTCTCTTGCTACTGATAAATGCCATTTGTCGCCATTTCCAACCAAAGTTTGAAGCTGGTTTTTAACTTCGTATAATGCGACCCTTTTTCTGACAAAATAATCTGCCAATAATTTTATGACCGTCTGTATTGTGCTTTCGCCCAACTTGTCTACATTTGTTACTGACACCTTTTTTTTCAGAAACTCTGAATTTGCATTTACGGATATATCTTGATTTGTATTTAAGTGTAGCCGATAGCATTGCCCATTATCCGCGGATGCCTCCACTTCAATCACCCCAATATCCGTATAAATTGCACTTAAGCGAACTTCAATTTCTTGTTTTTGGACGTTGTCCTGATCAATGGCAAGAAGCAACGGTGGCAATCTCACCATTTCTTTGCTTTTTTCACAAATTACACCAGAATAAACCTCAGGATAATTTCTTGCGTATAGGAAAGGAAATGAAACCATCTCTCCTACTTTAAGCTTAAACTTTTGTGGTATTTCAACCTTTTCATTCATTTTACTCCCTTGAGGCAACAGACATAGTAACCTGTTATTTCCTCCATCTAATTCAATAAAGTAGCTCGCGGGAACATCGCTTTTAATCTGCATTCCAGGTTTTTCTTTTGCCATTTGAAAGTAAACGGCACCTTTTGCAACGGCCAAAGATGGAGAATCTGTGACCAAACAATCTACTTCTGGATCCTGCCCACATTTTTCTTTCCAACGTCTAATATTTTGAAGCACCGCCTCTTGCAACCGCTCACTATAAAAAACACCACCATTGAACAGCACCACATCGGGAATGACCACACTACTAGGGTATTGATTGGGGAACCGTTGATGCACCACCTTAGATACATCCCGCAAAAAGGCACCTAAATGCTTCGTAATGGCCACCTCATGTTCATAGGGAAGACCAATCCTCCGAATACCATGCCTTGGTTTATTTGGCGTGTCACCAATCTCAACTTGTGGCATAAAGCCATTCAAAATGATTTGCTCGATTTCTGATTGCTTAAGCTGAACCTTTTTTTGGTTTTTAAAAAGAGATTTTCCCTTCTGTAAGACAATTAGGTTGGCAACGTCTTGCGTTTTATTTGCCAATAATTTTTCTTTCGCCAATCTTGCTTGCATTATCCATTGTGCTCGATTTTCTGCTGACACTTCATCTGGATATTTCTGTTTTAAATAATGATATATGGCGAGATCCATATTATCTCCACCCAGCAACAAATGTTTCCCAACGGCAATGCGCTCAAAATGAGGTCCACTCTGGTCAATGGAAAGAGAGATCAAACTAAAGTCCGTGGTACCACCGCCCACATCGCAAACCAACGCTAACGAGGTTTGAGGCTCATCGCATCTAATACCCGCCATCTCTTTATGACAACCCAACCAATGATAAAATGCCGCTTGAGGCTCTTCCAATAGCTTGACCTCTTCCAAGCCACATTGTTCAATTGCTTGCACAATATATTGCCGCGCTCGCTCATCAAAAGAGGCAGGAATCGTAACAACAATCGACTGCTCTTTAAACATAACATGTGGAAATTGCGTATTCCATGCATGTTCAATATAGGTTAAATACTCAGAAATCACTTGAATCACCGACACCTTTTGAGCCGCATCCATTGCTCCTATCGGTAAACAAGCCTGAGTGATATCCAACATTTGGTGTGCCAACCAACTTTTTGCCGAATGCACTGCTTGCGTGCCTGAGTTTAAACTCACCTCTTTCGCCAACTCTCCAATAATGACCTCATCACACCCCCACGGCAAACGATAAAGTTCTGACGATTGTTTTACGTTTGGCTCCAAGTAACGAACGGCTGGCAAGGAGGATAGACTCACAACAGAGCCAGGCGCAATGAGCTGAGGGATTCTCAATAATTGAATATCATTATTCGCATTCATTAATTGATAGGCAACGGCAATATTGGTTGTGCCAAGGTCAATACCAATATTATATCGTTGAGACATATGCATCTATAATCAAAAAATAAAGCGTCTTTTATACAACCTATTGTAGCGATCGTTTTTGTGCTTTTATAGCAAAACCTCTACACTATTGAAATACACGTGATTAAAGATAGCGACCATGGCATACGAATTATCTTCCGCCTGAGCTACCCCGTCAAATTGGGACACTTTTGTAATTAATCCTTAAATTTATTTATACCGTACCATGTACGGGACACGGATACGTCATTCAAATTCAATTATTCGTCATCTTCATCAAAGTCACCCATATAGTGACATTCTATGTTTGGGTTACAATCTAATACCTCATACAGTGCGACAATAATTTTATGGCATGATGCACCTAATGCCCAAAGCGCTTCATCTGCCTCAATGGCACGATCCCACACTTCACTTTCACAATCATTATCAGAATCTTTTAATTTTTTTACGTCTTGAAATAAGTTCAACAATTGCGTTTTGAGAACAGGGGCCTCACCATCTGGTCCATTTGCAAGCAACGTCTGCATATAATCAATTTCTTCTATACAATCTAAAAGCTTCATTTGATCGAACTGCTTTAGATTCATCAGGCTTGCTTTATCAACTTTTTTTATATTCACATCATCTCCAAAGAATAAATGAACAAGTCTTCATTGATACATAGTCCGATCCAATACTATTTTGGGCTCGTCTATATATAAAAGCATAGATGATCATTCAGAAAGACAAACTATAACACATACTTTTTTGATAAAAAACACATGATTTTGACCAGATATATACACAAACATCAACTGTAGTTGATTTCATAGTCAATATGCTTGGGTTTATACGCAGATGAAATCGTTGATTTCTATCATTATTACATGTTAAATGCACTCACTACACCCACAGGGCGCAAAATAACGATTCGATGGGCAGCCCTATTGAAAATTTAAATTATAATTTTTGACCATGACAAACAGTGCTAGAAATTCTGTGATATAGTTATCCGTAAATGTCTCCATTAAATTGACACTAACGGAATGATCTCACTCAAACAGCTTCAAGTCTTTATTGCTGTGGCTCAATATCAAAATGTTTCACGTGCTGCAAAACAGCTTTGCTTAACACAATCAGCAACCAGTGTTTCCCTTTCTCAACTTGAAAAAAATCTTAATTTTTTGCTTTTTGACCGCAAAGGCAAAAAATTAGTGATCAATCAGCAGGGACACCAAATACTCCCTAAGGCAAAAAATATTCTTGAAAATCTCTTTGAACTTGAAAACATGCTTCAGTCAACCGAACTAACGGGAACACTGATCATTGGGGCGAGTTCAACGGTTGGGAATTATTTACTGCCAAAGCCACTTTCTGTATTTAAAACAGGGCATCCAAACATTGCCCTCTCACTTTCGATTCAAAACACCCGAAAAGTCATTGAAAAAGCTTTAAACTACGATATAGACATTGGCATTATTGAGGGTATTGAAACACACCCTGAGCTTGCTATTGAGCCAATTATGATGGATGAACTTGTTTTTATTGCACGCAAAAATAGCCCACTTAGCAACAAAATATTAAATCATAGTGATCTTGAAAAATGCCAATGGGTTTTAAGAGAAAAAGGCTCTGGAACACGCCAATACATTGACTACCACGTATTGGCAACGCTCAACAACGTCCATACCTTCATCGAATTAAATCACTTTGAGGCTATTAAAGAAGTTGTTAAAAACTCAGAAACTATTAGCTGTATTTCTCGCATTATTTTAAGCAAAGAAGACCTTAAAGAAATCTCTATTCTAAATGTCCCCGAGTACCATTTAACCCGTTCATTCTATTCCGTTTTACATAAGAAAAAACATCAATCGCAAATATTGAGAAAATGGTTGTCAATGCTGACACATCTTGCCCATGACTAGCCAACCGCCGTAGAAACATAAAAATGACTTGTCTCAACTTTTTAAGAAATTTTTCACCTTTTATTACTCATCTATTGGAAATCAAAGGCTTATATGCACTATCCTTATAGTGGGTATATTTTTAACCACTGACAGAAGATCATCTATAACAAGGAGATAATATGGCAATGCCAAAACCAAAACGAGTCAATACTGCCGTCTGGCTACTCTATGCGGTAAGTGTACTTGGGATTCTTGAGTTGTTCACCTCTGCCACAATCAAAGGTGAAACCACACCACTCATCGCTTTAGATATTGTTGTATATCTCTGTTTAATTCTAATTGCCTTTGCGGTGGGGAAAGGAATGGGACTTGCAAAAATACTCTATATAATCTTAGCGATCGTATGGTATATCGTTGCCATATTTTATTTACCAACCCACTACGCTCATGACCTGAATGCAGGACTTATCTTTATTCAGTTAGTTATGACTATCGCCGCTGTATATATGCTATACCAGCCAAAATCTGTGAAATGGTTTCGCAGCAAGGACAAATTAACAACTTGCTCATGATTTTTGATATAATACTTCAAGTAAATAATTTTAACTTCTATGAAACAAATGGAGAAAAATATGCAACCTGAAACCAAAACAAGTCTCAAGCTAGGGGTCGCTACAGCATCATCAGCTATCGTACTTTGCATCTTTATGGGTGTGGGACTCTTGTTACTATAAAATCATTATTGATTGTTACAGCTATGTCACAGACATCATCAAACACAGTACCATAATATTCATTACAGAAAACATAAACATCTTACGTGACCAAATCACATCACTTTGTGCGGCAAACCCTCTAACACCCAAGCAAAACCAAGCCACACCTATCCCAAGCGCCACAATCAAATAAAGCAGACCCGCATACCCGAAAACTGCTGGCATGGCAGCTGCAATCGTAAAGGGAACGATATAGGCAAGCATACGAATCTTTGTGTGATAAATCCCTTTGTTTACAGACAGTACTGGAATCTTTGCCACGGAATAATCTTTAATTCTAAAAATGGTGATTGCAAAGAAGTGGGGCATTTGCCAAAAATATAAAATCAAAAATAAGATCACCGCACCCATATCAAAACTATTTGTCGCCGCACAATAGCCGACCACAGGAGGGATTGCACCAGAGATTGCACCCACGGCAGTGCCAAATTGTGATCGACGCTTAAACCATAAACTGTAAAGCACAACATAAACAAACAAACCAAATAATGCGATCAGTAGTGTCAATAAATTCACTAGGAGCCCTAAAATGCAAACCCCAGCAATGCCTAAAATAGCGGCATAAATCATCGCATTTCTAACAGAAATCACACCACGAACCGAAGGTCTATTTTTAGTTCGTTTCATCAACCGATCTATATCTCGATCAATATAGTTATTCAACACACAGCCACAAGCAATAATAAGCGCCATACCAACAAAAGTTAGCAGGAATGATAGAAAGTGAAAGTGTGTTTGAGAGCCAAGAAAATAACCGCCCAAAACCGTGACGCTATTCCCATAAATGATACCGGGTTTTGTCAGAGAATAATAATCCTTTATCAACGTCAAAGTAGCGTCCTAATGAACCATGTTATAATTAAGATTATACATAATCCAAATAGATCCAAACACTAGAATCAACACGACAATCAAACTAAAGATGAATGCCATAAGATTCCAGCGCCCTTCTGAACTTGTATTTAAGTGAAGGAAAAAAACCAATTGAATATACAGCTGCACCACAGCCAATATAGAAATCACAACGAATAGAGCTTCATTGCTTAATAGCTGTTTTCCCACAAGGATAAACGCGGCAATTGTAATAATAATGGATAATACAAAGCCAATAACATATGATTTCACAGATCCCTCAGCGCTTCCTGATTGGGCATCTACGCCTGCATGATGACTCATGATATTGCTCCCATAAGATAAACAAGTGAAAATACAAAAATCCAAACAACGTCCAAGAAATGCCAAAATAAGCCTAGGCAAGAAAGTTTGGTAGAAGTTGTTGATGTGATACCATGCTTCTTAACTTGAATCATCAACGTGACCATCCAAATCAAACCTACGGTCACATGTAAACCATGCGTGCCAACCAACGTAAAAAATACGGATAGAAAAGCACTGGTTTGCCAAGTATCCCCTTCGTGAATCAAATGCGCAAACTCATACAGCTCCATGGCAATAAAGCATGCACCGAGGACAAAAGTAATGCCCATCCAAAGTAACATTTGATTCTGTAAGCCGCGACGGCGAACAAGCATTGCAATACCATAGGTGAAACTACTGGTCAACAAAAGCATGGTCTCAACGAAAACGAAAGGCAAACTCGCCACATCACTAGGGCCGATACCTCCGAATGTATTTTTATAAAGAACCGCATACACCGCAAATATTGAAGCGAACAAAATACAGTCGCTCATGATATAAATCCAGAACCCAAAAATATTCTTATCGGCTTCACGGAGCTCATGGGCATGGTGTTCGTGGTCGTGATGCTCGTGACCTGTTAATGTTGCCGCACTCATGATTGCGCCCTCCTTGTTGCATACTCCAATTCTATTTTTTCAACTTCATCTGCTTTGACGTAGTAGTCACGATTAAAGTCAAATGCTCGCACAAATAAAGCCACCGCCATACCTAAAGCACCCAGCCCAACTAACCACATAATATGCCATGTCATCGCAAAGCCAAACACGAGGCTAAACGCACCAATCCAAAACCCTATCGAAGTGTTTCTCGGCATGTGAATGTCTTGATAAGGTCTGGTTTCAACAGACTTTCCTTTTTGTTTCTCCTCCCAAAAAGAATCAATACAGTCAGCATGAGGCTCATGCGCAAAGTTATAAAATGGTACTGGAGAATGTGTTGTCCATTCAAGCGTTCTTGCATCCCACGGATCCCCATCCACATCTTTATATTCAGTCTTATTACGATTTTTAATACTGACAATTAATTGCAATATTTGAAATCCAACTCCCACCGCAATGATGCCAGCACCTAAGGCTGCAACAATTAACAGTGGCTGGAATCCAGTTGCCGCATCATAATGATTTAAACGTCTTGTCATACCCATCATGCCTAAGATATATAAAGGCACGAAGGCGACAAAGAATCCAATGAGCCAACACCAAAATGCACCCTTACCCAAATTTTCATTTAACTTGAAGCCGAATATTTTAGGGAACCAATAAGTGAATCCTGCAAAATACCCAAAGACCACCCCACCAATAATGGTGTTATGAAAATGTGCAATCAAGAAAACACTATTATGTAATTGGAAATCAACCGCAGGAATGGATAACAAGACACCCGTCATCCCGCCTATCGTAAAGGTGATCAAAAATCCAATTGTCCATAACATTGGTGTTGTAAAAGTAATTTTTCCTCGATACATCGTAAATATCCAGTTAAACACTTTCACCCCTGTCGGAATCGCAATAATCATCGTTGCGATTCCAAAAACCGCATTAACATTTGCACCCGCCCCCATGGTGAAGAAATGATGCAACCACACAATAAAGGATAAAAGCGTAATGGAGAAAGTCGCCCATACCATCGTTGCATAGCCAAATAATTTTTTCCTTGAGAAAACTGCAACAACCTCCGAGAAGATACCAAACGCAGGTAATACCAAGATATACACTTCAGGATGCCCCCAAGCCCAGATCAAATTGATATACATCATCGGATTGCCACCGAACTCTGAAGTAAAGAAATGCATCTCAAAGAAACGATCAAGGAAAAGCATACCCAAGGTGACGGTTAAGATTGGGAATGCCGCAATCACAAGAATCATTGAAAATAACGCGGTCCAAGTGAATATAGGCATCATCATCAACTTCATTCCTGGGCAACGCATTTTTATAATGGTTACAAAGAAATTAATCCCAGATAGCAATGTTCCTATGCCCGATATCTGTAGCGCCCAGATATAATAATCAACCCCCACGCCTGGGCTATATTTCAATCCTGACAGAGGCGGATAAGCGAGCCAACCTGTATGTGCAAACTCCCCAACAAACAATGAAATATTCACCAAGATCATGCCCGATGCAAATAACCAAAAACTCAAAGAGTTCATAAAGGGAAATGCCACATCGCGCGCACCGATCTGTAAAGGCACAATCCAGTTCAACAATCCAAACATCAAAGGCATGGCAACAAAGAAGATCATAATAACCCCATGTGCCGTAAATATTTGGTCATAATGATCCGGTGGCAAATACCCTGCTGAGCTTGCTGCAATCGCCTGTTGTGAACGCATCATTGCGGCATCTGCAAACCCACGTAACAGCATCACAAAAGAAACAATGATATACATGATACCGATTTTTTTATGGTCAACGGTCAACACCCAGTCAAACCAAAGTGTTTTCCAGTATTTAAAATAAGTGATCAAGCCTAATACGACCACACCACCCAAGATCACCATAATTAATGTACCCATCACAATTGGGTCATGTAAAAATGGGAACGATTCAAGCGTTAACTTTCCAAACATATCTTTATATCCTTGACTTATATTTCAACAGGTTTATCTGAATGATCTTCATTGTGCATATTCGGCGTCATAAATCTCATGATAATTTCACTGAATAAACCCTTTTTCACAGAAGAATAATACGTTACTGGATTGTTCTCACTTTTCTCAACAAGCCGATCATACTCAGAAATAGTCAGTACTTGATCAGACTGTTTAACTTTTTTTATCCAAGCTTCAAATTCATCATCAGAGCTGGCTTTTGCTAAGAACTTCATACCCGCAAAACCCACACCGCTATAGTTCACCGAACGTCCTTTAAAGACACCTTCCTCATTCGCAATATAATGCATTTTGGTTTGCATTCCTTCCATGGCATAGATTTGTCCGCCCAGCGCTGGAATCACAAATGAGTTCATCGGCGCATCAGCTGTAATCTTAAAGTTCAGAGGAACATGAGCCGGAAACTGAATATAGTTAATCGTTGCAATATTATATTCAGGATAGATAAACAGCCATTTCCAATCTAAAGCCACCACTTCGATAGTGACTGGCTTCACATCAGCATCCACTGCCATTACTTTAATGTCTTTACGCTGACCATCACTAATGTCTATAACTGAAATTCTTACAGATTCCTTGTTAACCTCGAGCGGTTTATAAGGATCTAGTGCATGTGAGCTCACCCATACGAGATAGGCAAGCATCCCAATAATAATACAAGGGATTGTCCACCAAATAATTTCAAGGATTGTACTATGCGCCCAATTTGGAGTGTATTTAGCCTCTTTGTTTTTCGCCCGATACTTCCACGCGAAGACAAAGGTTAGAATAAAAACAGGAATCACAACGATCAACATGAGCAGCGTGGATAAGATCAGTAAATCTTTTTGATCCGACGCGATCACTCCTTTAGGATTCATCAACACCGCATCACAGCCACTTAATAGTAACGTTGAGCCAAGAAACATAAAAAGAATCATACCCATTTTATATTTGTGCTTTTTTTTATGCTGATGGTTTGTCAGATCAGAAGTGTATTCTTTCCCTACCTCACCACTTAATTTATCTGTTTGCTGTTTCATACTGATTACCGTTTTCTCCCTTTTTTACCACCCTTTTCAGGCACCTTCATGCTGCACCATTCAAGCACCTAAACTCGCATCACTCGGTGAGTATAATGCAATTAACATAAACTCAGCTAGATAGCTCACTAATTTTTTTGCGTGTTGCTCGGTCGTTCATAATAGACTTTGGCTCCTGCCAAAATCGAATCACTACCCTCACAGATGGTTCTGCCTCAGACGCCCACCTCCGTACCGATCTTCCAAAAAACAGGGCTATAGTCCTGTTTTTGAAATCCAGTACTGCGTATATGGCTTGACGGGCTGTGGA
>CAUZSH010000008.1:0-38563 GCA_963582935.1 Gammaproteobacteria bacterium | reverse complement strand
AAAGCCCAACCACTCTTGATGATAAACTTTCGCTCCATAAGAGACTCTGCAATTTCAATGGTTTTGTCCGTGCTGCCTGAATCTACCACAATGATTTCATCTGCCCATTTTACTGATTCCAAGCATCGTCCAATGTTTCTTTCTTCGTTCAAGGTAATAATAATGGCACTTAAAGTAGACATACTTAACTCGCTTGTCCTAGATACCCAAGTATAGGAATGAACAGCAATTTATGAAAGTTATTTTTCAGGAGGCAATATGGCCATTCCAATTCGGATTGGTGCGTAATTTCCAAAAAGCACGGCTATTTTAAAATCATAGACGCCCAAATATTCTGCCCTTGGAAATTCTTTTTGAACCTTTTCAGGCATCTTGTCTGAGTTAACATCGCTAAACATAACATTGTATTTATTCTTCGCATACCACACAAACATTGCACCTTTGCGACGCATTTCTTTCATATTGATCCAAGGGCTTTCACTTTCTAGCCACCCCATCAAAGGAACTGGATGATCCCGAGAGTCCACATTGATAAAGGCTGTTATATAGTGGTCACCTGCTACATAGGAAAGCTTATCATGATAATGCTGATGCCAGATATCTGTTGCCTTTAAAGAAATAGCCTTCCCTGGGAAATAGGCTTTGGAGCTTGGGTTCTGTGTAAAATAAGGCTGAGAAGCTACCGCGCCAAATCGCCCAATTAAAAGGCCAAAGAAAGCAATACACAACAAAATACAAACCGCTCTAACATTCTTACGCGTCAATACTGGTCTGGACAGGTAAATAACAACCATCCCCAGCATTGAAAAGTAAGGAACAAACCAATTATTCCCAAGATTACTTCCTGAAATAGCTGAAAGTAAAATAGTGGCAACAAAAGGACCTAATGCCATGACAAACAGATAGGTGCGATCAAACGAGGCCAACTCTACTTTTGCACGAGTCTTTGCCAACATCAAAGGCAATCCTATAACCAATATTCCAGCAATTGTTCCTAATTGATTTATCGTCATGTTAAGTGGCTTTAAAAAGTGATTCATAAACGAATCTCGATCAAATGTACTGCCCATTGCATAGTGTATTTCAGGAAAACCTTGGGTATAGGAATATATAAAATGTGGAGCGACCACAATAACCGAAAGTAAAAGACCTAAGTACATTCCCAGCTTACGAAAACTGATCCGTCCTTCAGTGGTATAGAGCATGATAAATAACATTGGTACAAATAAAATCACAACTTGATACTTAGCCAGAACGTTTAACCCCGCCAAAAACCCCAACCAAAGCCAAGTCGATATTTTTTGGCTTTTCAATGCATGATAAAATGTGAGAAACATTAATGCCCATAAAGGCACCATGATTGCAGTAGGATTAAAATTCGGTGACACCAAAGTAAAGGAGAGGTTTCCTTCCAATAACACGACACTGAGTAATGCCAAAGGCGCTGAGAAATATCTTAATGATAAGCGCCATATGGCAATAAAACAGATAATAATCGCCAATTGTGCCAGCAAATACACGCCAAAGTCACCGCCAAGGTTAAAAGCAATCGTCGTCACCCATGCAGCTAAAGGCGGGTGCTTATTATACCCCAACATCCACTGATTACCCCAGGCAATGGACTCCGCTGTATCAAAAGGCAATGCACCTAGGGTTACATAAGGAACTACCGTCCAAAATAAAATATGCACAAAGCAAAAAATAATAAAATACTTCGTACACTTCTGTGTTAGCGCTTGATCTTGGGTTAGCATATATTTCCTCATAAAGTTAGATACTCGTATTCTTTGATGGGCTTATCTTAAAACCACATTACACTGACTCATTTTCTGGGTGAAGCCATCTGACAAAAAATAAGCCAATTCTTTCGGACGGCTTTTCGCCAAAACATCAGGATACGCACTCGAGTCCACACCAGGATGGCACATAATCAAACCACCATCCGTAATACCTTCTAAAGCCTCTCCAAACACCTCTGCAAAATCACTATTCTCTGCAAAATCATAAGCGCCTGAAAACGTTGTGTTGTGCGGAATAACATGTTTGCCGAGTAATCTTTCCATTTTTTTTGCGCCCGTTGCAACAATAATTTTAGATTTTAGTCCAGTCACACCCACCATATTGACAACCGAGCGTACATAAGTTTTATGCTCACTCAAATCAAATTTACGATACAAGTCTAGTACAACTTCTCTTACAACAGGCAAATGATGAATATGTTGATGTCCATCTAGAAAATCAGGTTTTTGCCCCCACACGGTCATAAACTGCTCCAATTGTGCTTTTAACTCTTGATAGATTTCTTCTTTTTTAAGCTGAAAACTAAAGGCTTTGATAAGTAGAGGATTCAACCCTACAAACAACCCATTACGTCGCAAACTAGAAATATCCGTTAATGGTTCGCCTTCAGTAAGGTTCAAATGCAGACCTATTTGCATAGATTCTTTATAAATACACTTAAGTTCTACAGCAGAGTCGCTCCAATAACCTGAATTCACCAAACAACTGGTTGCATTGATCCTGCCCGCCACAAGCAACTGTATAATACCCTCAGAAACTGCTGGAGTTTGCCCAAAATCATCGGCACAAACAACAATATTTTTAATTCTTTGATTATGAGACTTTTTTTTACTTTTGAACTTATCCATACACTCTGTTACCATTAGCAGCATTCTTCCGTCATCATTATTAGTAGTGTAAATGAATACAACCCTCTCGCAAGATAAATCACTTTCACAACTTTGGGTGGATGTTTTTTTACTCACGATTTTTAGCACGATTTACTTCCTCCTTTTCTTAGGTACTCGCCACCTCAGTATCCCAGATGAAGGGCGTTATCCTGAAATAGCACGTGAAATGCTTGATTCTGGAAACTGGACAACACCGACGATTAACGGCGTACCATTTTTAGATAAGCCTATTATGTATTATTGGATGGAAGCCACGAGCATGAAGCTTTTTGGTGTGAATACTTGGGCAATCCGACTGCCAATGGCGGTCTTTGGCATTGTTGGTATTGTCATCATGTATTTATTTGGACGTAAATTTTATAATCGTCGCACTGGCTTATTAGCTGCGGGTGTTTTAGCAACCAGCCCACTTTATTTCTTATCAGCACACTATGCCAACATGGATTTGGAAGTAGCAAATTTTCTCTGGATCAGCGCCTTCTTGTTTATTCTAGGGCTTCAATATCCGTGGAAGTCCAAACATCGTCGCTGGATCCTTTATGCCGCCTATCTTATTGCTGCATTTGCCTCATTAACAAAGGGATTAATGGGCTTTGCATTCCCCGCCATGGTGGTAGGCCTTTGGATTATTCTGCTTTGGCGCTGGCGCACTATCCTAGAATTGCATCTACCTGAAGGGATTGTGATCTTTTTGGCCTTAACCGTTCCGTGGATTTATGCCACGCAACTGCAAAACCCAGATTTTCTCTACTATTATTTTTATTATCAGCAATTTGATCGTTTTGTGGGAACAGGATTCAATAACGCCTTCGGTCTATGGTTCTACTTTGTAGTAATGCTTGTTGCTGTCTTACCTTGGAGCATTATGATGCTCTGCCGTTTGAACAAAGGCGCAAAACTACTTTGGGTAAATAGAAACAAAGATCCCATTACTTTATTCATCCTAATATGGGTGGTGGCTATATTTATATTCTTCTCAATCCCAGCCTCTAAAATTGTGGGCTATATTATCCCTGTTGTGCCACCTTTAACCTTATTGGTTGCTAAGGCATTAGACACTATTATTCGAAAAGGGATCACCAAAGGTTTCCATATTACCTTTGCATTGACGTGTTTTATTCTGTTTTCCATGGGATTAGCACTTTTTATCTTTCCCGCAGCACAACATAAAATTCCAGTTGGCGAGCTCTACCCTGCTTTCATTCCAGCGGGTATCGTGATGATCCTCGGCGCAATCTATGCCTATGGAAACCTAAAGCTTGGCAAAACACTCAAAGCTATTGTCTCCGTCATGGTGACCATGGCAATATTTAATGTGGCCGTTATTGTATCTGTTCCTGCTTTTGATAAAAAAAGCTCCGCACCTCTGACTAATCAAGTCTTACCGCTACTTAAGCCTGACAGCAAAATCGTTAGCTATGAAGGGTACGCCGAGGATATTCCATTATTGCTCCAGAAATATGTCTACATCGTGTATGACTGGCATAATCCAGTTTTACTCAAAAGCGATAACTGGGCGCGTGAATTTAGGTTTGGTATTACACAACATCAATCCACTCATAATGGAAAATGGCCTGAGTTATACATTGACAAGGCAGACTTTCAAACCATGTGGAAACATGACTCCTCTCTATTTGTCTTCATGAGTGCAGGAACTTATCAAGCAATGAAATCTTCGCTTAACCCAAAACCCAAGCTTATCGCTGAAAATCGCGGAAAAGTCGTCTTTACAAAAGCGGATTAATTTAAAGATTAATTCCTACCGAGTATAAAATCATTTATTCTTGCACGCCTTTCTATTACTATGGTTTTCCCATGATTTTTAAGTATTAAAGACAACCTGTGCTACTTTCATTATTAACGCTTTTTATTGTGCAGCTTATTGCGGTTTCACTTCCTGGTCCTGATTTTCTAATCGTGGTTCGTAATACCCTAAAACATGGGCGCTTAGTGGGGTATCTATGCTCCTTAGGCATTACTACTGGTGTGCTGTTATTTTCTGCTATAGCCGTCTTTGGACTTAGCCTCATTGGCAAAGATCACCATTGGGGGCTTGATATTGTTTCGGTTCTTGGCGCGTGTTTTTTGCTTTATATGAGCTATAAGTGCTTTACTTCAAAACAACATCTAACCGACAAAGAAATGACACAGGGCAAACGCAGCAGTAAAAAACAAGCATGGATAACAGGGTTACTGACAAACTTATCCAACCCGAAAGTCATTGTTTTCTTCCTGAGTATTTTACCGCTTTTCATGCAAGACTATCATAGCTTGGGTTATCATATTGCCGTTATTGTAGTCATTATTATTACCACCATGCTTTGGTTTTTTATGATAACCACCATCATTGGACATAAGGTAATACGACAATTTTTTATGGACTACAGCCACATTCTTGAAAAAGTATTTGGAACTGTTCTTATTCTTTTTGCCGTGGCATTGTTTATTTCTTTATTTTAAAACAAGCTTAGAAGCCAAGCCTGCAATATCTCCCGCACCTTGCACCAGCACAATATCTCCAGACTTAATGATTTCCCTTAGCAATTGATAGGACTCTGAGGCATCTGCAACCCCATAAACCACAACATTCTTATCATTAAGTAATTTTGCTAGGTCTGTTGACGTTGCACCTACAATTAACGATTCGCCCGCAGGATAGGTATCCAATAGAATTAACTGATCGGCATGGCTAAGTGAAACAACTAGGTCATCGAAAAGGTCTCTTGTGCGCGTATAACGATGCGGCTGAAACACGTGTATAATGCGTCGCTCTGGATAAAGTGCCCTCACCGATTCCATCATCGCTATAATCTCAACAGGATGATGCCCATAATCATCAATCAAATCGATGTAAACACCCTCAAAACAAAGGTCTTTATAAAGATCAAACCGCCGAGCAATTCCAGGAAATTTGACAAGTGCCTCGGCAATTTTCTCCATGGTTATACCTAACTGGTGTGAGACCGCAATGGCAGCCAAGGCATTTTGAACATTATATTTCCCAGGCAATGGCAAAAGAAAAGCATGATTTTCATCACCTTTAAAATCGACAATAAACGAACTCACGCCGTCTTTGATCAAATATTTTTTTGCCTGATAATCTGCTTTTTCAGAGAATCCATACCCAAAAGTTTTTCGCCCGACAGACTCCATCACCTCTAATACAATAGGATCATCAACACAACCTACCAGCAATCCATAAAAAGGAAGCCCCAAACCAAATTCAACAAATGCTTTTTTCAATCTATCAGGGTCATTCCCATAGGTTTGCATATGATCTTCATCAATACTGCTGATAATTGCAGCCATTGGCGATAACCGTAAAAATGACGCGTCACTTTCATCGGCCTCAGCAATAAAATATTTTCCTTTCCCAAGCTGGGCATGATGCGTAAAGCTATTCACCTTCCCACCAATCACATAAGTTGGATCAAGCCCGGCATGAGAAAAAATAAACGCAAGCATACTGGTGACGGTTGTCTTTCCATGCGTTCCTGAAACGGCAATACCATAACGAAAACGCATCAGTTCTGCCAGCATTTCAGCTCTAGAAATCATGGGAATCATGGCTAATTTAGCCGCTTCCAACTCAACATTACCAGCCTTCACGGCGGTAGATAAAACCAACAGATCCACCTTTTTAGCAACAGCTATCTCGCGGTTTCCCAGACTAATATTCGATGCACAATGCCCGATATGAATGGTTATACCGAGGCTTTTAAGACGTGCTGTGCTCTCAGAAACCCGCAAGTCTGACCCTGAAACTTGAAATCCTAGCGTATGCATGACTTCGGCAATACCCGACATCCCTGCACCCCCTATTCCCACAAAGTGAATATGGTGCATTCCTTTCATTGCAAAATTTAACATGGATAAACTCACCAATCAGAGTTGATTCTACCTTATTGCCCTGTATATTTAGGCATTTTTTTGTTAAGGAATGCATTGACTCCAATTTTAAAATCTTCTTTCTGTACACAATCCACAAAAGAAGACCGTTCGGCTTCTAGCTGCTCACTAAGTGTCCGTTCAAATGCAGTATTAGTCAATTGTTTGATATTCCCCATCACATGACGTGCACTATGTTGCAGGCGCACAGCCAATTTATTCACATGATGGACAAGACTCTCTGCAGGCACTACCTTATTCAATAAACCTATTTCCAACGCTTCATTTGAATCAAATTGATCTGCCAACATCATCAGCTCTTTAGCTTTTTTTAAGCCTAAAACACGGGGCAGTATAAAGCTTGCTCCTCCGTCTGGCGTCAATCCAATATTGCTATACGCCGTGGTAAAAACACATTTATCTGTGGCGATCGCAAAATCACAAGCTGCAACCAAACTCAAACCATAGCCCGCTACCACGCCTTCTACTGAAGCGATGACAGGTTTTTTAAGATCATAAATTTCACGCACAAGATTTTGAGCTTTCGCAACAATACAATTCAGTGACTCAACATTAATTCCTTCAGGCGCATCAACAAGCCCCTTGAAAAATCGAATATCTCCGCCCGCCATAAAATTATGCCCCGAGCCTTGTAAAATAACCACATGAATATTTTTATCTACTGCAGCTTCCTTAAAGGTTTCCGTTAGTTCTTCAATTAGCTGGGGGTTGAGACAGTTCAATGCTTTGGGGCGATTTAAAGTGATTTTAAAAATACCATTCAAATTCTCAGCGATAACTATTTTATCTGACAAGTTATCCAAGGCTTTATTCCCAGCCTTTTCTCTCATATTTCCACTTGTTTTCTCAAATACTTTTTCACCTGACATCACTACTCCTCTTTGAGATCGTTTTAGCTATAGCTTTAACAGATCATTATAGCCTAATGTATTTTGATTTGCTGTTGAATCCTTACTGGCGCCACATTGCAAAAATCGTTCGAGATAACGCGCAATCACATCAATTTCAATATTCACACATTGCCCTATTTGATAGGTTTTCATAACGGTGTTTTTCCAAGTATGGGGGATAATATTGACCGTAAAATATTGATCCGTCACCTCATTAACCGTTAAGCTTACCCCATCAATACAGATGGAGCCTTTTTGGGCAATATAATGTGCGTAGCCATCTGGAAATCTATAATACAAACACATTGAGCGCGCATCTTTTTCAACTTTCATTAAAGAAGTTGTCGAATCCACATGCCCTGAAACCATGTGCCCACCCAAACGATCACCCACTGCCATTGCTTGTTCTAAGTTCACCAAAGAGCCTTTCTTCAACGAAACAAGTGAAGTTTTTTTGATCGTTTCTTGTGATGCATCAAAACCAAGCATACCATTCTCAATAGAAACAACCGTTAAACAAATCCCATTGATTGCAATACTATCACCCATCTGAACTTGATAAATATTCATCGCTGCAGGCTTAATCAGAAGTCGTATATCTCCACCTATTTTTTCTAGGGATTCGACTTCTCCTAAATCTTCAATCAATCCTGTAAACATAAGCCGAATATTACGTAAAGAAAACATATGAGAAAGTATACATGAACCTCTAAAAAAGTGCTACAAGTCAGTCGATAAGCCGGGTTCTGTCGTGGACAGTCATTCCTCTAGGCATTTGGTCACCCAAATGCTCAAGCAACCTACCCAACCACAATGCGGGACACACTCATGCGGTTCTATTTGGTCTTGCTCCGAGTGGGGTTTACCTTGCCGTATGATGTTACCACCAACGCGGTGCGCTCTTACCGCACCCTTTCACCCTTACCTGCTTTCAAGAAGCTCCTAAAAACAGGCGGTCTTCTCTCTGTTGCACTTGCCGTAGGCTCTCGCCCCCCAGGCGTTACCTGGCACTCTACCCTATGGAGCCCGGACTTTCCTCTTTACACACCTATCCTAGAATAAGTGCATACAGCGACTGCCTAACCAACTTGTAGCGTGGGTATTGTAACGGATTATATTTAGAATGACATCGTTTAAGAAAACATTAATTTGAAAATTTAACAATTCGAGGTTGATTCAGCCACATCCCGGCACACGCATCAATCGCTACCGCTGCTTCCTTCCGGATCTGACGGAGTTCACAATCTATCATTGCGAGAGGACCGAACCAACGTTTGCTATTATTCTATCTTTCTTATAAAGTTTCAAGAAGTTTCTGTTTATTGATTTCCTTTACTGGCAATTAACCCATCGCAGACTTATCCGTTGCATATTTTTTAGCTTCTGTTATGTCAACTTGCCCAGAACGAATGAGCGCCACCAAATTTTGATCTAAGGTCTGCATACCGTACTTTTGCCCCGTTTGCAAAGATGAGTACATTTGTGCAACTTTATTCTCTCGGATTAAATTGCGTATTGCAGGCGTTCCAATCATAATTTCGTGCGCTGCCACACGCCCTCCACCTATTTTCTTTAGTAATGTTTGAGAAATGACCGCTTGCAATGATTCCGATAGCATCGTCCGCACCATTCCCTGCTCAGCGGCAGGAAAGACATCTACAATCCTGTCAATCGTTTTGGGTGCAGAAGTAGTATGTAATGTTCCAAAGACCAAATGCCCTGTTTCAGCCGCCGTCAACGCCAGCCGAATAGTTTCAAGATCTCGCATTTCCCCAACGAGAATATAGTCTGGATCTTCACGCAACGCTGAGCGCAATGAAGACTCAAAGCTCAAGGTGTCCCGATGCACTTCTCGTTGATTAATGAGACACTTTTTACTCTCATGCACAAATTCAATAGGGTCTTCTATCGTCAATAAATGTCCATAATGATTTTTATTTATATGATCCAACATTGCAGCCAAGGTGGTACTTTTCCCTGATCCCGTTGGTCCTGTAACCAAAATAAGCCCCTTTGGTTTTTCGATTAACTCCCTAAAAAGCTCAGGTGCTTTGATTTGTTCTAACGTCAGAACATCTGAAGGAATCGTTCTAAAAACAGCTGCGGCACCTCGATTTTGATTAAATGCATTGACCCTAAAACGTGAAAAATCTGGAATTTCAAAAGAAAAATCAATTTCAAGCTTTGATTCATATTCTTTACGCTGCTTGTCACTCATCACATCATAAATCAAATCAAAAACTTGCTTGTGCTCGAGCGTTGGCATATCTATCTTTCGTACATCTCCATCAATCCGAATAAGCGGTGGAAGCCCTGCCGATAGATGCAAATCAGATGCACCTTGTTGCACACAAAAAGTTAAAATTTCTGTAATATCCATGTACACTTACCTTTATATTAACCAATACAATCCTAAGTTTAGCATGAGTCTGGAAACACGCACCTTTATTGAAAAAAACCTACGAGCCATCTCTGAGAAAATAGAGGACTTAGCCATAAAACACCACCGAGCTCCTGATGAGGTTCAGTTACTTGCCGTCTCAAAAACAAAACCTGCTGAGTCACTACAAATTGCTTATGAAATTGGAATTCGAGATTTTGGCGAAAACTACTTACAAGAGGCTCTCTCAAAGATAGCGATACTTCCTAATGATATTTCCTGGCATTTTATCGGTGCTATTCAATCAAATAAAACGAAACTCATTGCTGAAAACTTTGCGTGGGCACATACAGTCTCAACGTTCAAGGTCGCTGAACGCCTTAATCGTCAAAGATTAAAGTCATTATCAGCTCTCAATATTTGCCTACAAATGAATATTAATCAAGAATCAAGCAAAGCAGGAGTAGACATACAAAATGAAGCTATTTTAGAATCTCTCATAGAAAAGATCAGATCACTGCCAAATCTAAAACTTCGAGGCTTAATGTGCATTCCTGAGGCAACTCAAGATTTTGAAATTCAGTGCCAAAATTTTGCGAGACTAAAAATAATTTTTGACCGACTCAATCAAAAATTAAGCTTGAATATGGACACATTATCTATGGGAATGAGTGGCGACCTTGAGGCTGCTATCAAGGAAGGTAGCACTATGGTGCGAATTGGTACAGATATTTTTGGAAAAAGACTACCTTAATTCTAATTCACTTTTGCAAACAAGTTTTTTTCTGAAAATCAAGGCGCGCAGTTTACAATTTGTAAATGAGCACAGCAGTCTTTTAAACAACGCAGAGATTCTGAAAAAGACGCCGCTTGCAAAAGTGAATTAGCAGCTATAGTACATATCAAATTCCACAGGATGCGTTGCCATATTCAAACGCTGAATTTGCTCCATTTTTAAATCAATATACGCATCAATCATATCATCTGAAAACACCCCACCCACTTTCAAAAAGTCACGATCCTTATCTAATGATGCAAGCGCTTCCTCAAATGAAGTCGCAACGGCTGGGATATCTTCCAGCTCTTCTGCAGGCAAGTCATATAGATTTTTATCCATCGCATCGCCTGGATGCGTTTTATTTTGAATCCCATCAAGTCCTGCGAGCAGCATCGCTGCAAACATCAAGTATGGGTTTGCCGTTGGGTCACCAAATCGCACTTCAATACGACGACCTCTATCATTGGTGGTGTAAGGAATACGAATAGATGCTGAACGGTTTCTTGCCGAATAAGCAAGTAAAACTGGTGCTTCATAGCCTGGAACTAATCGTTTGTAGCTATTTGTTGAAGCATTTGCAAATGCATTTAGCGCCTTCGCATGTTTGATGATACCACCAATATAAAATAGGGCATCTTCTGAAAGTCCGGCGTATTCATCGCCGGCAAAAAGGTTGACACCATCTTTAGATAAAGACATGTGAACATGCATACCTGAACCATTATCGCCAACCACAGGTTTTGGCATAAAGGTCAATGTTTTGCCATAGGCATGCGCAACATTATGAAGCACGTACTTCATTTCTTGCACTTCATCAGCTTTATTGGTGAGTGTGTTAAACTTTGTACCGATCTCACATTGCCCAGCTGTACCCACTTCATGATGATGTACTTCTACTTGCTGTCCAATCTCCTGCAAAACATGGCACATTTCGGCACGAATTTCATGTAAAGAATCAACTGGTGGAACTGGGAAATATCCGCCCTTAACACCAGGACGATGCCCCATATTTCCATCTTTGTATTTTGTATTTGAAGACCAAGCTGCTTCTTCTGAATTAATCTCATAAGAACACCCTTGCATCCGCACATCCCAACGCACATCATCAAAGATAAAGAACTCAGGCTCTGGACCACAGTAACAAGTATCTGCAATTCCTGTTGAACGCAAGTATTCCTCGGCACGTTTTGCAACAGAACGTGGGTCACGCCCATATCCCATCATAGTCGCAGGCTCTAATATGTCACAACGCACAATTAATGTGGGACTTTCAAAGAATGGATCAAGTATCGCATTTGAGGCATCAGGCATCAGCACCATATCTGACTCATTAATGCCTTTCCAACCTTCAATAGAAGAGCCGTCAAACATTTTTCCCTCTTCAAAGAAGGCCTCATTCAGTTCACTCGCGGGCATAGTAAGGTGCTGTTCCTTACCATGCGTATCCGTAAATCTAAGGTCAATAAATTCTACAGAATGTGTTTCCACTAAATCAAAAAACTTCTTTGTATCAGACATAATGACTTATTCTCCAAGGTTGACTAAATATATCCAAACTAAATCCTAGCATGTATTTATCAAAATACATGCATAAAAATATGTGATTTCATCATAATTTACAAGGAAGTTTCCTAAAAATTAAGTTACTCTTAAAGGTAGTATAGGACACACCTTTGGATAAAGTGTGATTGATAATGAAGGCTATCGAGCGAATGTTGCGATAGTAATCGTCAATAAGAAGGGTAAAATATTTTGGGGTAAACGAATAAGACAACATTCATGGCAATTTGCACAAGGTGGCTTAAACTCCGGTGAAACGCCAATTGAAGCAATGTACCGCGAATTACATGAAGAGGTTGGATTGAAACCACATGATGTTGAAATTATGGCATGCACACGCACGTGGCTTCGATATCGCCTGCCAAGATTTCTAATTCGTCGAAATTTTCCGCTTTGCATTGGACAAAAACAAAAATGGTTTTTACTTAAGCTAAAATCTGAGGATTCCGCCATCAATCTTCAAGCAACGAGAAAACCTGAATTTGAGCGTTGGCGCTGGGTAGACTACTGGCACCCCGTTGACAATGTGGTTCCATTCAAGCAGCAAGTTTATCGTAAGGCGTTAGAACAATTTTTTCCAGTCTATAAAGAATGGAGAAAATAAATGACTTCATGGCAGCAACAGCTTAATATTTTTAACACCCATAATACCCTGCCAGAGATTGTTAAAGAACTCAGCCACAGTATCCAAAAAAAGCTCGATGTTGATGCCTGCAGCATCTTTACACTTGAAAAAGACAATATCTATAACCTTGATGCCACGACATTGACTCCGCTACTGGGTGGATTGATCCACATCAATATTGATTCAGATGCCGTGGGGAATATTGTAAAACGGAAAGAAGCGCTTCTCATTAAAAATTTATATAAAGATAAAAACCGCCCAAATACCATTCTACAATCCTTCACAAAACAAAAACTATATACCTTCTTTGGTGTACCCGTTATTTATAAAAGCTCCGTTATTGGCGTTGTCATTATTCAAACGGCAAAAGTAAATGCCATCAATGAAAGCACACAAGCCGCCCTTGTAACACTTTGCACCAATATTTCAGAGCCATTTGAAACCGCACTGGGTAAGGAAGAAGTTGAAGAAAAAATCGAAGTCGCTGCCCCTAAAAATGAAATGGTTTCATTTGATGGTAAAGGCCTAACAACGGGAGCGACCATTGGAAAAGCCATTGCACGATATAACATCTTTGATATTGACAGCATTCCTGATAAAAAAAATCAAAGTGACGACGAGGTCACAGAATTCAAGGAAGCCGTTAAAATCGTAAAAAAAGACCTTATGGAAATGGCAAAAACGATTGAATCACTTGCCACAAAAGAAGAATCCGCACTATTTACCGCCTATGCTCAAATCATCATGAGCAATCGATTTTATCATGCCATCATAGAACAGATTGGATCCGATGTCTGGGTGCAGACTGCAATTAAAAAAGTGGTGAAAAAGCAAGTTGCTGTTTTTCAGGACATGGATGATCCCTATTTACGAGAACGTGCCAGCGACTTGCGGGATATTGCAAAAAGAATTCTTTTACAATTACAGAAAAAAACACCTGCCAAACGGAATTACCCCTCAAACACAATCCTTGTGGCACAAGAAATCACACCATCAATGTTCGCAGATGTACCCAAAGGAAGACTTAAAGCAATTGTCTCTGAACGAGGCACAGAAAACTCCCATGTGGCAATTCTTGCACGTGCTATCGGCATTCCCTTTGTGATTGGCGTTCAATCACTGCCAATCAGCTACCTCGATGGTAAAGAAATTATTGTCGATGCCTATGTTGGGAAAATTTATGTTACCCCAGGAAAAGGGCTAATAAAAGCATATCAACGACTTTTAAAACGTGAAGAAGAAATGCTTTCACAATTAAAAGACACTGTTTTACTACCTTGCTTTACCGCGGATGACAAGCCCATCACGTTACAAGCCAATGTCGGACTTGTGGCGGATTTAGATATTGCACTTGAAAATAATGCGCAAGGTATTGGCCTCTATCGCACTGAAATTCCTTTTATGATTCGTGAAAAATTCCCCAGCGAAGAGGAACAAAGAATCATTTACAACCAGTTTTTACATGCCTTTCCCGATCAAACCGTCACCTTACGCACACTTGACATTGGCGCGGACAAATCACTTCCCTACTTCTATGTTAAAGAAGACAATCCAGCCCTAGGATGGCGTGGCATCAGAATGATGCTCGATCAGCAAGATCTATTTTTAACGCAAATTCGAGCCATGTTACGGGCCAGTGAAAAATACCACAATCTTAAAATACTGCTCCCAATGATCACCGAAGTTGATGAAATTACTATTACAACTACACTGGTTCAGCGCGCTCACCAAGAATTATTAGAGGAAGGATTTACCATTCAAATGCCTAAAATTGGCGTCATGGTAGAAGTTCCATCCATCATCTACCAGTTACCTGCGGTCTTAAAACTGGTTGATTTTATCTCGGTTGGCAGCAATGACCTCACACAATACTTACTTGCCATTGATCGAAACAATCAAAAAGTTGCCGCACTGTATGACCAATTACACCCCGCCGTCATTCAAGCACTCCAACATATTAATCAGCTTGTTGGAGACACCTATGAAGATATTTCGATTTGCGGTGAGATGGCTTCAAACCCATTAGCCATACCGCTTCTTGTTGGCATGGGTTTTACCACATTAAGTATGAATGCCATTAATATTTTAAAGGCAAAATGGATTATTAAACACCTGAGTTACACCCAGTGCCAAAAACTTGCACAACATATCTTAACCTTAACCAACAAAGCAGAAATTCATCAACATCTATCCGATTTTTTAATTGAAAATGAACTTGGTGGCATGATTCGCGTTGGTAATAGATAAGCAAACTTCAATCATAAATTATAATTTTTACTTTTATATCACAATGCCAACTTATTGATAAAGATAACAATATGGCATTAAGTGCTTATTTTTTACACGTATAGCAATTAAATTGTTTGGCATTAATTATTTTTATTGCAATAATTACTTCATGGAATTGTTGAATTGAAAATAAGGAAATGATATGTCTGCTCAAATGACACAACAACATACAATCACATTGCCATCATTAAAGATCGGGCTTGCCCTAAAAAAATATTGGAAGGCTTATTTGAAGGCTGCCAATAATTTTGGTGAAGTTCAAGCTAACGCCCTTTACCCTAGAAAATAAGATACGTTTTTAAACAATCTTAAGGTAGCATCTGTACCCTCCTTCTCTCAATAAATACTTGCTACCTTTATTACTTTCTCAGCCATTTCTCCCAAAGGGGCATAAGAAAATCTCCATCTTAACAATAGCATCCCTCGGATAGTAACATCGCTCCATGGATATAATTATTAGCACAAGAAATGCTCTAATAAAACGGGGAATATATATGTTTTTGACTCAAATAACTCAGCTATATTTAGCACTGAAACAAAGAACAATTATCTCGCTAAAGGAATACCAAGAAGCCTTTATCAACTATGGAAACCTCTATGCTAGGGTGTTAACTCAAGAAAATGAGTCTTCCGATCAGGATCGAAATTAACAAAAAACGGGTCCAATACCCTTGTCTCGAAACCATTTGGTAATAATGAATTTTGTGCCTTTGATTACAGACATACTTTGGTGCAAGGTGTCTCGATTTGGGCTACCGTCTTCGTACAAATTATTCCAGATGATTGCCTGACCCCGCTTAGGGTAAAATATTTTATCGATTCTTGGAAAATAGGTTTCACCCCCTTCCTCCACATCACTGAGGTAAACCATAAAAGTCCAAGTTCTCTGACCAAGCTTTACGTCATGTTTTTCAAATAAGGTAGTATTTGGATTGAAATAATCTGTATGCGCTTTAAACCCTTGCCCAACGGAATATTTCTGTGCTTGAATTCCTTCAGAATAAGATGCTCTAATGCCGAGCATACAGGCAATTTTGTCATCAATCTGTTTGATAAATTCATCTCCTAATAAATTCAAGTAACAAGTTTCACTGGTACGAAAAAAATCATCTCTATTGCTTCCCGTTATCGTCGAGGGCTTCAAGAGCGTTTCACTAATTTGAATAACCTTCTCGCATTCCTCTTGAGTGAGAAAGTTATTCAATGCAAATATTTGCGCTTTATCTGTGACGATTTTAGCGACTTGCTCGCCGCTATCTGTTCGAGTAATACGCGTTTTTGAAAGCTTGTGGTAATCCATAGGTTCGGCTGCTGCCGAGCGTTGCTGCGCGATTTCCATGGAAGACACTTTTGGGAAATGGCGTCCCATCATCATTTCCACATCACTTAATCCAAATCCATTTTTCAGCAAAATAGCGCAAATCTGCATAGCATTACAACCTCGTTGCAAATTATGATCAACCCATACTTTCCAATCTTGATCAATATTTTCAGCTTGCATCATTTTACATAGTTTCTAATGAATGAATTTATTTATACTAGCTGGATTTTTTGTGTTTTCAATTCACTGCAGTATAATAGAATAATTCGCTTAAATTTTAATAAAGAAGGTGCACTCATGGGCTCAAATAATTTATGGAAGTATTCTCCACTCACTACGGTAATCATTCTTGCGCCTATGGTCTTTAGCTTTGCGTTAGCGCTTGATGTATACATGCCCGTAATTCCTCAAATCGTTGACATTATGAACACCACCCCTTTTATGGTGCAATTAACGCTTTCTTTATTTATTCTCGTTACAGGGTTTGGGCAACTTATTATAGGACCCCTATCCGATAGTTTTGGACGACGAAAATTAATTTTTATCTCGGTTTTATTATTTGTGTTTGGCTCAGCTCTTTGCGCCAATGCAACCACCATCAATAGCCTTATACTATTTAGAATCATTCAAGCTATTGGTGCATGTGGTACTTTTGTCATCTCTTTTGCTATTGTTAGAGATGTCTTTCATAAAGAACAAAGCGCTCAGATTTATAGCTTCCTCAATGGCATGATTGCCTTCTCACCACTACTCGGGCCTATTATTGGTGCTTATTTAGATTTGCACTTTGATTGGCGCGCGCCTTTTATTTTTCTTGTCGTGCTTGGCACACTCACCGCCATTTTGATTCTATCCTTCGCAAAAGAAAGCCTACCCAATGAAAAAAGAAAACCTTTTAATAAAAAACTATTCCAAGGATACGGAGCCATTGTCACAAACTTACAATTTATCGCTTACGCCACCAGTGCCGCCGCTGGTATAAGCGCTTTTTTCACCTTCTTCTCAATGACACCTTACATTATTACGGTTGCTTTAGGGTTACCTGAAATATCTATTGGCTTCTACTTTGGTTTGGGTGGATTAACCTTTATGGTTGGTTGTGTTTTTTCTGGCATGCTTGTACGCAAATTCGGCACTTTTAATATGACCATTGCAGGCGCAATCGCTTTATTTATCAGCGGATTTTCGATGCTTGCACTCCACCTTACCTTTGGCTTAACGCTCTGGGGGTTTGTAGGTCCCAGCATGTTGTTTACCTTTGGTTGCGCTTTAGTAACAGGGGCTGGGGCGGGTGGCGCGATGGAACCATTTGGGGATAGCTCAGGTACGGCTGCCGCCATGTTTGGGGCAATGGAGTTTGGCGGGAGTGCTTTAATTGGTTCATTTGTCATGCTATGGCCAGTTCGCAATACCTTGCCTTTAGCAATAGAGGTTCTAATTACCTCAACACTTTCCATCAGCCTTTTATTGTTATATAGAAAATATAAAAATCATTAAATAACGCCAACAGAACCTAAGACACCGGTTTATGAACCTTGCTAATTAGCGTATCTGAATAGATTTTTGCAGGTGTCATCACATCATCTGCCCCGACATGCTTTGCATTTTCAATGTTTTCTTGCTTATTAATACTCACAACAACCTGAAATGGGTCGCTGTTGCTATTTTTCCGAATATTACTCGCCGTCAGTGCTATGAGGATATTATCTGCATCATTATCAATCGTAGATAACACGCCAATGGATTTTTTAATTGAACATGAGTTTAAAACAGAGGCATCCGTAGGTGCCCCTTTGATATAAGTCACATGCTTCGAATCTTGCACTTCAGACGGATCAAGATCAGGGTCAATCACCACACAACCCACTGCCTGTTGTACAAAAGTCTTCACTAAATACTCTGAAATAGCATTATGCCCACAGATAATATAATGCCCTCGAACATGATCTAATTTTGAAAACACGCTAAATATCTCCTTCATCCGTTTTTCTAAAAAAGGCCCTAGATATAAGGCAGCCGCCGTTGCAAAACTTGATATTCCCACCAAGATCATTGAACTTGTAAATAATCGCGCAATATCTGTTTTCGGTGCAATATCTCCATACCCCACCGTACTGTAAGTAACAATCGTAAAATAAGCAGCGTCCACCAAAGAGTCAATACCTTTGAATTCATCTCTTAATAGGTAAGCACCCACCACACCATAAGCTAATGCAAATAAAATAGAGACCACCGCAATAGAGCCTCCAGAGGAAAAAATACCAATACTCCGAGTAAACTCTTTTCGATAAAGCAGTAAAACAATAAAAATCACCAAAGAGACATAAAACATTTTATCATAGGTGCCCGATAAAAAATTCAGCGCCAAAAGCAAAAACAAAAAGATAATCGTCCAAAGCCAAGCTAACCGAGAGCGCTTATATAGCCCAATGCCAACCAAAATGGTCATCACACCAAATAAGCTAGAAAAACTCGCTGTAAAGGTTTCATGCCTTAAAACATTTACCTTCTCTACCATGTCAAAGGTATCACGTAATGCGGGTAAATCTATAAAATAAAGCAAGGATTGTAAAACATAATACAATCCATTAATAATAATCAAGAAAGCAATCACTTGATGTATGTGGCTGGTAATCACTCGCTTATTAAACATTATTTTATAAGCCTCATTATTTTACATTTACGTCTTTAGTGTAGATCAATGAATATAAATCATTCAATATAACTTTGCAGTTGCTTTGCTAAATACTGATGAACTCTTGTTGTTGGATGCATGTCATTATAGAATAAAAACCCTTTACAAAGTGGTAACTTTTTTCCATCCACACAGGTCGTTGCAACAGGTTCCGTAATGCCTAGCTTCCCATGCAAGTTATCTTTATTATTATACACCTCCAAAAACAAAGCATCTATTTCAAAAACATGGGAAGGTGGAAATTTCCCCCAAGTGGATAATGCCAAATCACTTTTCAGCCATGTATTATACCCTTTTGAAATCAACGAAATACTGGTTAATGCCGTAGAGCGTAATACACTATTAGAAATATTGTCATCTACCAAACCTGTAATGGCTGGAACCATTGAAAAATTTGGCAAATTTAGGACATAGATGTTATCGGCTGAAACGCCTTTATCCATCAACAATTTTACCGCCTTAACGGTATTATGGATTGGGTGTGATAGGCTTTCACCCTTACCATCTCCCACTATTTTTACAATATTTTGATAAAAGTCATTGCCTCCTGCCCAAAGGATAAACAGTGTTTTTTTATTCGGCTTCTCTTTTACGTCTTGTAAGTACATATGCACTTGCTTTAACAGCCCAGGCACACAGGAGTAACTATTGTGATCTGAAATGCTTTTACAACGTTCTCCTGTCACCACTGGCCATGGGGAAGAAGCAATATCATCAATGTAATTATCCCTTGTTTCAGCTGATGCCACAGCATAAGAAATATTCTCATAATAGGGATTTAAACTACCTAACGACCGCCTAATACCTAAAAAATGATGCCCCGTAGTAAATGAAATCGCTTTTACAAAATAGTTTACCCAAGTTAAGCGATCTCTGTTTGTGGTGCTCACGAGACTGGTAATTGGTGCACCCGCAGGGCTTGTAATTCCTTGTGGTCGCACCCAATAGTTGTTTCCAACAAGTTGCTCACTCACGCCCATGGGCGCTGAATCACTCAGACTATCGCCAAAAATGATGACGTTGTCATATTGAATTTGGTCGGCGTTTTTAGCATAAGGCCAATAATTAATTGTAACGATCAATGCAATAAACAAAAAAACCAACACAAGAAAACTATAAAATATTTTTTTAAACATTTGATAACCGGTATGAATAACTCATATCATTCAGTGTATTAGAATTTCACACCAAAATAAGCAACAACACTATAAATCAGCGTAAAAAATAGCAAAATAGAGAAGACAATCGTATAGCCTAAAGCATGAGACAATGGCAAGAATACATATAAGATCAAAGCACCCATCAATGCTCCAATTGAATAGGCAATAGATAAACCAACGCTACGAACTTCTTTGGGTAACAGTTCCGTACAAATCAGCGATATTAGAGCATTTGGACCGAAGGCAGAACATAATCTAATTTTCTTACCAAATACCAAGAAGTAATACTGGCAAAAAATACCCCGATCAACAAATTTCCAACAATTGCTGACAACTCCGTATGAGTGACATTATATTCACTCATTAAAGTAGGCGAAATCCCCGCAATGACCCCAATGAGATAACCACCAACCAGTCCAGACATACCGCCAATATAATAAAACGTGAGTGATTCATCTCCATACTCTTAGCTCCTCCTTGAGATTTTATGGATTATCCATCATAACCACCCCACCCTAATCAATGAAGTATCAAAAAACAAGCAGATTATTCACAAAAGGAATTGAAACTGCATTTGCAAATAAATAAATCTATCCTATCCTTTAAAGCACAAAGCACAGGAATCTCATTAACATGAAACGACAAGTCTTCACTCTCATTTTCAGCGTATTATTTTTCAGAAACTCTTTTGCCTATTACCAAATTAATGACCCCATCGACTTATCCATTGATGTTAAAACGAACATCAATGCTATTTTTCCAAATTTTACAAAAAATAGCCAAAATAGTTTTTACATCTTAATCCAACCTGACATCTATAACCTAGGTGGATCTTTTGTCGGTGAACCTCAAAAACCTTCATCTGATAATAAAATATTTAATACTGTTTTTGAAAATATTAAGCTTCCCTATAAGCGATACCATATCAGTCTCAACATTTATAATATCGCAACCCATAAAATCACTAGTTATTTGTGCAGCAATGGGAAGCATCGGTTGGTACTAGATGCCATTGAAGCCCAAAAAGCCAACAAGATTAATATCATCGTATCTGGGCTTAAAAATGGTGCCTTAAAGTGTGAATGCCCGCCTGACCCTGAAAATTTTTGTTTTTTTACCGATAAACGGATTAATAAAAACATGCCATACCATCAACTAAAATGACAAGCCACTTGCCATTGCCCACCTAATAATTCAGGGCAAGTGTCCTGACATATTTTTTGTGCCATTGGGCATCTAGGGTGGTATGCACAACCAGATGGTGGCGCTGAAGGTGACGGTAACTCTCCTAAAACATTCCCAGCTTCAAGCACCTTGCCCACAACAGGCGCCGAGCTTAATAATGATTGTGTATAAGGGTGCTTTGCATTTTGTAAAATATCGTGCACAGACCCTTGTTCCACAATCTTACCCAAATACATCACCAACACTCGATCTGCAAGATAAGAAACCACCGAAAGATCATGGGTGATAAACAAATAAGCTAAGCCTAATTCTTTTTTAAGCTTTTGTAATAAATTCAAAATTTGCGCCTGAACGGAGACATCTAAGGCACTTGTTGGCTCATCGCAAATAATAAGCTTCGGATTCACCGACAATGCTCTTGCAATGGCAATACGTTGGCGCTGACCACCTGAAAACTCATGCGGATAATGGTTTAAAATATCCGCAGGCATTCCCACAGTTTCCAGTAAACGGGATAACTGAACATCAAGAACGCTTTTATCTTTCACTAAGCCCTGCGCCTTTAAGCCTTCCGACAACACCTCTTTGATCATCATTTTTGGGTTCATCGAAGCATAGGGATCTTGAAAAATAACTTGTAATTTTCGTCGAATCTTATTCATTTCTTTTTTTGAAAGTAATTTCAATTGATCGCCATCAAACTCCACACTACCAGAAGTCAACGGAATAAGTTGCGAAATTGCCTTTCCCAATGTGGACTTCCCACAACCTGATTCACCCACCACGGCTAAGGTTTCACCTTGCACCATCTTAAAAGAAACACCATCCACCGCATAAATGTAGCCACAGGTGCGCTTCAATAAACCTGCACTAATGGCGAAATGTACTTTTAAATTCCGAATATCCAACAAAACCTTCGGAGAATGCTCATGTGCACTTAATATTCGTTGCGCATTCATATCTGGACATGCAGCCAGTAAACTTTGGCTATAAGCATGTTGGGGATTCTGAAAAAACGCACCGACTTCTGCTTCTTCAATAATCTTTCCCTGATACATCACCCCAATACGATCCGCCACTTGCGCAACCACCGCAAGGTCATGCGTAATGAATAAAATCCCTAACTGGTATTTTCTTTGCAGTGACTTTAACAGTTTCAGTATCTCAGCTTGTACCGTCACATCTAACGCTGTGGTCGGCTCATCCGCAATAAGGAGCCTTGGCTCGCCTGCCAACGCCATCGCAATCACTACTCGTTGTTTCATACCACCCGATAATTCATGTGGGTAACATTTCATTCTTGCCAGTGGATCTTGCATTTTCACAGCTTCCAACAATTCCAGTGCTTTATCCGTTTTTGATAAATCATCTCCTTTCAGTGATAATGCTTCTTTGAGCTGAGCACCAATGGTCATTACAGGATTTAGAGCAGTCATGGGTTCTTGAAATATCATGGCAATTTGACTGCCACGGATCTCTCGCATTTGTCGCTCACTTTTTTCAAGCAATTTAACACCATCAAGATAGATTTCAGAGCCTTCGACAAATACAGCATTCTCAGGTAATAAACGCATAATAGCATTCGCTGTCATGGACTTCCCACACCCTGACTCACCCACCAAAGCATAAAGCTCATTCTCTTGAATAGATAGACTCACCCCATCCACGGCACGAACGTATCCTTTTCGAGTATCTAGATATAATCGAACATTTTCTAATCTTAATAAATCTTTCAAATAAAACACCTATGAAAGTCTATATTTTCTCATATCGAACATAAAGGCTATTGATCCATTATGCAATCACCGCTTATCATTCCGCACATCTATCCTCTATACTTATTTATATATAGGCTTCGATTTAGGAAAACCAATGTTGGGATTTATTGTTTTTGCCTTACTTTTTGCTACCTTTTCGGCACATGGGCTTACCTGCAGGGGAAAAATCATTAGTATTGGAGATTGGGAAGGCACAGTAACTGCCGCCTGTGGAACTCCCTCAAATAGCTACCAATATACTGAAAAAGTTGTGGGCAACTACAATGAACATACAGCCTTAAAAGTTATCACTGAAAACCAAATGACACGAAATGTCTATAATTCAGGGCCCCAAAAATTTTTAACTGCTCTCGTCTTTCAGAATGGTAAATTAATAAAAATCGAAACCGGTGGATATGGTTATCCAGAGTAAACACTAATCAAGGTGAGATATGGAAATAGACGAATCACATTTAAATCCCAGCAAGCTTTTGTTACTATCAACCTTCTTCGTAAAGAAAAGCCCTACTATTGTGAAAAAAATACTCTCCTTTTTATTTTTAAGCCTATTTTGTCTTTCAACTTTTGCCTCCCTGTCCACTGATATTCAATCACTCACCAAAAAATATAAAATAACAAACGCCTCCATCGGTATTGCCGTACAACGCACTAAAAGTGGGCAGTCCCTCTATCAATATCATGCCAATAAAGAATTCACCCCAGCCAGCAACAATAAACTTTTCACTGCAACGGCAGCCTTGTTAACATTGCCCAGCAATTTCACCTTTAATACCAGCGTGTATGCCAATCCTTTAAAAATTAATAATCACACCATTAATGATAATCTATATATTAAATTCACCGGCGACCCTAGCCTAACCAGCTCACAACTGAGCAATTTAATCCAAAAGTTAAAACACACTGGGATCTCCAAAGTAAATGGCAACATTATCTTAATTGCGAATCGATTTTCAGGGCAACCATATCCACAAGGATGGTCCAATGCCGATACGGATTATTGTTATGCCGCACCCGCCTCTTCCATGAATCTCAACAAAAACTGCATGGTTATTTCTGTGAATAGCACAGGTAATGGAAAAAGCACGGTTAAACGCCTTATTAATACGCAAAGCATTCAAATCGTCAACGCCCTAAAATTAGTCTCCAATAAAGAAGCAAGATCCTGTGCATTCAAACCCTACATGACCGACCGCAATGTACTCCACTTAACAGGTTGTATCCCAAACCAAGCTGAAACACGCATGAGCTTTGCCATCATAAACCCTGCATTGAAGACATTAAATATGGTCAAGGATGCCTTGCAAGAAAAGGGTATAAAATTTTCAGGAACTGTGAAAATTGGCAACTTGCCTTCTGGGCTCTCAGTCATCGCTGACACCTCATCTGCTTCGCTAAACTACCTTTTAAAGCACATGCTATTACATTCAGATAACCTTTATGCTGAAAGCTTAGCACGCAGTGTTGGGTACAAAATAAATGGTGTTGGCAGCACCAACTCTGCAACCTCTGCCATTTCCGCCACCCTCAGAAAAGACTTAGGTTTAAACACAGGTCCCCTTGTCTTAAAAGATGGCTCTGGTTTATCTCACTTGGATAAAACAAGCCCTGAATTCTTGGTCAATCTATTAACAAAAGCTTATAACGACAAACAAGTCGGACAAAAGCTTTATAACGCTTTACCGCGATCAGGTATCAGTGGCACGCTGAGCTACCGAATGAATAAAACCTTACAAGGTAAAGTCCGCGCTAAAACAGGCACCTTAGATGGCACGGTCACGCTTTCAGGTTATGTCATGACAAAAAAAATACACCGACTCTCTTTTTCTATCATGATAAACAACCTAAATAAAAGCCAACGAAATTCGGCTCGCGCTTTCCAAAATCAAGTGGTCAAATTGTTTTATGAAAAACTGTAGATAACCCCACACCATGAACAATAAACTCCTTGCTAAAAAATATGCCATTACCGCACACTTTTATGATTTATTAGACTACCCATGGGAAAGACAATATAAAAAATGGCGTCCTGAGCTGTTATCAAACCTTACGGGAAAAGTATTGGAACTCGGTTCGGGAACGGGTCGTAACTTCGCCTACTATCGTCCTGAAACAGATGTCACGGCCGTAGAGCTAAGCCCTGCAATGATACGACGCTCAACCCACCGCGCACAGAAAGCTAAAGCCAGCATCTACCTCCTCAATACTGACGCCACTAATATGCCTGAACTTCAAGACAACCAATTTGACTGGCTGATCAGTACCTTTATGTGTTGTGTTATGCCTGATGATTTACAGCCTCAAGCGATTCAAGAATTCAGTCGCGTCTTAAAACCTGGCGGGAAGTTTAAACTTCTCGAAATGGTCTATTCAAAAGATCCTAAAATAAGGCGTAAGCAGGAACGCTTTGCTCCTTGGGTTCAAAAAGTTTATGGTGCTCGATTTGATCGAAATACATTAGGTTACATCCAAGAAAACCTAAATTTGACCATTACACAAACACGATTTTTAAAACAAGATACTTATCTGTTCATTGAGGGGATAAAAAAATAACGGCAGTAGCTTTACCTCTCAGTATCAGCTATCTATCGCCACATTCCCCCAACGATCCTTAAGCGTTTTATCCGCGCCATGTGCTAACAAAAATTTTAATGCGTCTTCGTTTTCTTCTGCGACAGCAAGATGTAATGCCGTTCTGCCATCACAATTTTGAGCATTCACATCAATCCCGAGTGTCAACAATCGCCTAAGCTCAATGACATCATTACAGCTTGCTGCAGAGCACAGCAACGCCGCTTTTTCAATCATCGCTTGCTTACCGTCACGCCTAGGGTCAAGTTTTGTTGCATGACGTTGTATCCCATCAAAAGTATGCAAATTATATAACTTCACTAATTGTTCACAAAATTCAATACCTCTGACTGAGTTACCAAAACTATCCAAACGTGGCGACCAAATGGTAATCCCCATCACATTTGGAATCACCAACATCAAAGCGCCAGACACGCCACTTTTTGTCGGAATCCCTACTTTAAAAAAATATTCTCCTGAGAAATCATACATCCCACAAGTGCTCATTAAGGAAACCACATCTTTAACCGTATGATCATCAAAAATACGATCACTGGTAAAAGGGCAAACACCAGAGTTTGCTAGGGTAGAAGCCGCGATAGCAAGCTCTGAACATTTCACTTCAATCGAGCAACATTTAAAATAGAAATCGACTACTTTATCCAAATTAAAACGCTCAGCAAATGCCTTATGTTCTCGCATAAAATAAAACAAGGCAAAATTACGATCCGCTGTTTTCTTTTCCGATTTAAACATCTGATCATTGTAAATTGGATGTGCTCCTCCCATCATGCGCTGCCATGTTTTCATTACCAAACCCAAACGATCATGCATACTGTGATAGGGTTTGATCAAAGAACAACACATCATTGCACCCGCATTTATCATGGGGTTGTGTGGCAAATTATTCTTATTTAAGCTCAGATTATTAAAGGCAAGACCACTGGGTTCACGACCAACATGCTCATGCACCTTCTGCTCACCATTCAACTCAAGCGCAATCGCATAATTGATCGTTTTGGAGACGGATTGTAGTGCAAAATGCCTTTCCGTATCACCGATTGAAAAACGCTGCCCATCCACCGTACAAATTGAAATACCAAAATGTTCTGGGTTTACGCGTGATAACTGAGGAATGTAATCTGCCACTTCACCCTTCGTATTTGGAAGAACCTGATGATAAAGCTGAGTTATACGTTTGGTAAACGCCTCAAATTCAGGCACGACTAAACGTCCTTCTACGGCGCGCTTCACCAAACCTAAAGACTCAATAAGACAAGTATCTTTTTCCAACTCACGTGGATCTAATGCCTCATGAATCTCTGCTGACGCAATAAAACGCTGCAGCCTAGGATCTGTTTTTTGAATCCCTTGTTTCCATAACGTTTCTTTGAGCTCATCTAATGTAAACGATGTATCCAATGCCATAAACTGGCTTAGATGATCACTTAAAAGATTATCCACCATGATTCATTCCTGATATTAAGCGCCTAACACGTCCACACCTTTGGGTGGGACAAAGTCATAGGTTGAAAGGGGGATTTTAACAAATTTTTGGTGGCTAAAACGAATCGTACTGGTTTGCCCTGTGGCCGTTTGAATTGTTAAAGCCTCTAAAACACCTTGATTAAAACGCATGTCTACATGATCTAAAATTGAATCATTTTGATTCTTCGGTGTTAACCGATAAAGATCTTCATTTATTTTCGAGATACTAAAAAGTCGATCTAAGTTCTCAGGCTGCCCAGTCAATAGCAACAAATAAGGCGCCTGAGACATATCTTTGGGTACTTTTTGAATGGTGACTTGCTCTAAATCCTTATCATAATTCCATAATTTTTGACCATTTGATACTAACAATTGGTTATTTGGTGAGGTAATCTCCCACTTAAAATAACTTGGCTTGCTGATCCACATTTCACCTTTGCTTTCCTGCTGCACACCTCTTGCTGTCACCATGGTTTGGGTGAAATCTGCATGCATATTTTGCAGTTTTTGAATGAGGTCAAATAAAGATTTAGAAGCTGAGTTTTGACTTGTCTTCACGACTGCTTCTTGCGGCGATTTTGTCGAAAATGAGATCGCTGAAAATGAATTCAGCCCTATAAATGCCAACACTATAAAAAAGAGTGTCCTAATACGCTTACCTTTTCCTAATAACATTTATTGCGTCCTCCTTACCAATACTTCACGCATACCATTGGACTGCATTTCACTCACCACACCGGCCCTTTCCATATCTTCAATAAGGCGTGCTGCTCGGTTGTAACCTATACGCAAACGACGCTGGACACTTGAAATAGAAGCGCGCTGTGATTCCAATACAATTTTAACGGCTTCATCATAAAGCGCATCTTTTTCGCCACCGCCATCTTCTGCTGTACCATCTCCATCCACACTTTCAGTGGTAAGAATGCTATCAATATAATCAGGCTCGCCACCCATTTCTTTCCAAGCTGCCACCACACGATGCACCTCATCGTCATCCACAAAGGCGCCATGCACCCGTATAGGCATACCTGTACCTGGTGGCAAATAAAGCATATCACCGTGCCCCAACAATTGCTCCGCACCTTGCTGATCAATGATAGTTCTGGAGTCAATTCGAGACGATACTTGGAAGGCAATACGCGTTGGGATGTTCGCTTTTATCAATCCGGTTACCACATCCACAGAAGGTCTTTGCGTCGCCAAAATAAGATGAATCCCTGCAGCCCTTGCCTTTTGCGCAATGCGAGCAATTAGCTCCTCTACCTTTTTGCCAACAACCATAATCATATCGGCAAATTCATCTGAAATCACCACAATATAAGGCATCTTATAAAGCTCTGGCGCCTCATCTACGCGGCCTGGATGAAGCTTCATCCACAATGGATCTTTCATTGGAGCACCTGATTCTTTTGCGGTCTTAATTTTATCATTTAGCCCTGCAATATTACGCACGCCAACTGCCGCCATCAGTTCATAACGTTCATCCATTTCTTTCACACACCAACGCAGAGCACTGGCAGCCTCTTTCATATCGGTAACGACAGGGGTCAATAAATGTGGAATGCCCTCATAAATTGAAAGTTCTAACATTTTAGGATCAATCATAATCATCCTAAGATCATCTGGCCCTGCTTTATAAAGCATACTAATAATCATGGCATTCACACCTACAGACTTCCCTGAACCCGTGGTTCCTGCTACCAGCAAATGAGGCATCTTACCAATATTTGCCACCTCAGGATTGCCAGCAATATCTTTCCCTAACGCAATGGTTAAAGGCGAAACTGAATTTACAAATGCTGGATGAGATAGAATTTCTTTGATCCGCACCATTTCACGGTTTTGATTGGGCAACTCAATGCCCACATAAGGTTTTCCAGGAATGACTTCCACAACTCGCACTCGTGAGGTAGATAAGGATCGCGCTAAATCTTGAGACAACGCTGTTAATTTGCTGACCTTAACGCCAGGTGCTAACTCCAATTCAAAACGAGTAATCACAGGTCCTGGATGCACAGCAACAACAGAGGTTTTCACACCAAAATCTGCCAATTTCTCTTCAACCAATGCCGCCATCCTATCGAGTACAGCCTTGGAAACTGCTTCAGCCTTTGCATCAGGATCATCCAACAGATTCAATGAAGGCAAGCCATCCACAGCCTTATGTTTTTTAGGTCTTTTAGTGATCCCCTTTGTGGAAATAGGCTCTTCTATTGCTTTCCCTGATAAAGGCACCGCATCAAAATCAGCAAAAGGTATTTGATCTTCCTTCACATTCATAGGTGCTTGATTAAAGTTTGAAGGTAAAAAAGAAGCATCATAATCCATTGTGTCAGATACCTCACTATTCGAGTGATCAAAGCCAATTGTAGGCTCAACAGGCATATCAAAAGGTGGGATGTCATCTTGAAATGAATTAGGCTTATCATCAATGTGATAATGCTCATCATCCTTAACTGTTTCCGCTTTTAACGCTTTTTCCATTATAGCCTCATCTTTAATGGCCTGTTTCTTTTTGGCTTCCTTTACTTTCTTATGAATAACCGCTTGTGCGCGTGCTTTCTTTCGAGATTCCTGCCAGCTTTTTCCAATGACAGAAAATAATTGCCGCATTTTTTTAAGAAAAAACAAAACTGCTTGAACAATAAATTTAAACCAAGCACCGCCTGAATAAAGCGTCAAGCCAAGGCAAAACAATGCAAACAATACCAAAAGCGTTCCTGGGATATTTAAATATCCAACCATATCGCCAGCAACAAAGCTGCCAATAATCCCACCAGGTCCTTGTGGAAGTGGATAATGCATATCCGCTAACATAATCTGGCATAACCCACTGCCTGCCACAAAATTTATCGCCACCCCTAAACAGCGCAAAATGGTTAAAAATATACTTCTCTCGGCAAAATTACTATTTTCAATAAAAATAATCCATAAACCATACACTAGCAACAAAGGGATCACAAACCCAAAAAAGCCAAAGAAAGATAAGGTCATGTCCGCCACGTAAGCACCAATAGCGCCGCCCGCATTTTGGATCACACTATTTAATCCCGCTGTGGACCAGGCTGGATCATTTGAATTGTACGTAAAAAGTGCCAGTAATAAAAAAATAGCCACCGCACCTACCACAATGAGAATCCCTATCCGCAGGCGATCTAACAGGATGCTTTGCGCCTGATTCGCCGAACTCTTTTGTACTGTTTTTTTTGCTTTTGGCTGCTTTCTTATCGTTGCCATAATTTTATCGTCTCAACTTAAGGTAAGTGAACAAAATAACCATCACACTATCATATCCAAGCAAGCCCATGATACAAGCCCCTCATAGCAATTGTAGCCGAGATACGCTAAAATTGTACACAAATCCTATCACGCTCTTTTATTCACTATGATCAGCCTTATTTCTCCTGCCAAAAATCTGAACTACAAAGATCCATGCCCAATGGAACTAAACTCCCAATTGCGTTTCCAGCCACAAACCAAGCAGCTTGCAGATTTCATGAAGCACTACGAACCAGATGAGTTTGCCACCATTATGAAGATTAGCAGCAAACTGGCACAACAAGTTTTTGAATACTACTTAAATTTTGAACCCGACCACTACACTAAGGAAAATGCAAAACAAGCCATTTTTGCCTTTAATGGTGATGTGTATCGTGGCATTCAAGCACCCACACTCAATCAAGCACAATGTGAATATGCTCAGAACCACCTTGCCATTCTTTCAGGACTCTATGGACTTATCCGCCCCATGGACCTCGTTCAACCTTATCGTTTAGAAATGGGCACGAAAATTCACTTCAAAGATGGCAACCTCTATGACTTTTGGCAAAGAACGATCACACAACAGCTCAATCAACAGCTTGCAGAACAGCAAAATAAACTCATTGTAAACCTTGCTTCAAATGAATATATCAAAGCGGTTAAAAAGCAAGAGATCCAAGGTCATTGGCTGGACATTGATTTCAAAGAATTTAAAAATGATCAATACCGCACCATTGGTATTTTTGCAAAAAAAGCACGAGGCCTAATGGTTCGATATATATTGGATCATAACGTCGATGATATTGAAGCACTAAAAGCATTTGATCTTGAAAACTATCGCTATCATCCTAAACTTTCTAGTCAATTCAAACTGACCTTCACACGGATTCAACCATGAAAATCAAAATCCTAGCCTTGGGCGAAAAAATGCCTAAATGGGTGCAAGAAGGCTATCAAGAATATCAAAAGCGCTTGTCTTCCAGCAGCATTAAACTGGAGATGGTCGAACTTCCGATTGCAAAACGTGGCAAAAACAACAACACTCAAAAACTTATGGCACAGGAAGCTAAATCCATCTTAAATAAACTCTCCGACAATGATTATATTGTGGTACTTGATCCGCAGGGGAAAATGACTAGCACTGAGGATTTAGCCGTTAAAATTGAATCGTGGCAACAAACTCAGCCAAACGTGGCACTCATCATCGGCGGTCCAGATGGAATTGATACTGAAATTAAAAAAATGGCGCAGGAAAAAATATCCTTTTCAAGAATGACTTTTCCGCATCCTATTGTAAGAATTGTACTGGTTGAACAGATCTATCGCTCTTGGACAATTTTGCAAGGACACCCTTATCATAAGTAACCCCAAACCCTAGACCAAAAAAATGCGCTATTAGCGCATTTGTCAGAACAATCAATTATATCGAGGATTTAAACCTTACGGCCTTTGAAGCTTCCAAAACGTTTGTTAAAGCTATCAACACGACCAGCTGTATCCACAATTTTTTGCTTCCCAGTATAGAACGGGTGACATTCTGAACAAACATCTAAACGAATATCATTTGTTGCCGTTGAACGTGTTTTGAATGTGTTACCACAACTACATGTTACCGTGATCTCTTCATATTTAGGCTGAATTTCAAAATTCATGATTTATTTCCTCATCTATTTCTTTATTACCGCCACTCCACCCTAAGTCGAGCACCGTAATCCTGTTTAACCCGAGCATAGTATCGAATCTGACCATAAACATCAAGGAAATCTAAAAATGACTTGCGGTTTTTTAAGTTCCACAAAGCCCATAGGTGTTTTAATTGTATCAAATTAAAAGATTCGCTACTCTGTTAATTAATTTATATTTTTTAATCATATGAGTTTACTATCCATCCATGCGATTCCTCTCTGAAATAAAACTAGCTACTACTGAAAGTTTTAAAGCCATCTTCACCAGCCGTAAAATGCTCGTCATGTTTCTCTTGGGGTTTTCTTCTGGACTTCCATTCTTGCTAACACTATCCACCCTAACCTTATGGTTTGCCTCTTATGACATAAGTATGCAGGATCTAGGATACTTATCTTTGATTACATTTCCATACGCCATAAAATTTCTTTGGGCACCTCTCATGGATCGATATACTCTGCCATTTCTTGGCAGAAGACATGGATGGATTCTTGCGATGCAGGTCTGCATTATATTCATGATTATTCTACTATCATTTTACTCGCCAGATACCCACCCCCTTACAATTGCAGGAATTTGTGTTGTACTATGTTTCTTTTCAGCATCTCAAGATATTGCGATAAATGCTTATCAAGCCGATATATTATTAGAAAATGAACGGGCCATTGGCGGGACCATCTCTGTGCTCGGCTATCGCATTGGAATTATTATTTCAGGAACAGTTGCTTTATTTATCGCTTTTTATAGCAGTTGGAATACAGCTTATCTATCCATGTCTGGATTTATGATCATCGGCATCGTCGGTATCTTAATTGCTCCACACCCAGATATGAGTAAAATCACTATCCCTAAAAATTTATTTGATGCTGTTATTCTCCCATTCAAAGAGTTTTTTACTCGCCTAAGCTTCAAATCTGCTTTACTCGTTCTCCTAATCATTATCATTTATAAGCTTGGAGATGCCTTGGCTTTCTCAATGAACTCAGCTTTTTTTCTAAAAGGGTTAAATTTCAACCTGATAGAAATTGCCATTGCTTATAAAACAAATGCAACTATCTTCGCAATCTTAGGATCAGTCGTAGGCGCTATCATTATTACCCGCATCGGTATTTATAAAGGAATTCTTTATTTCAGTATCATTATGGCCTGCGCGAACCTGATGTACTTACTCTTAGCACTCGTAGGTAAAAGTTATGTTCTAATGAGTCTATCCGTTGCAGTAGAGTACTTTGCTGGCGGTCTAGGAACTTCCGCTTTCATTGCCCTACTCCTTAGCTTGTGCAATCAATCTTTTTCGGCGACACAATTTGCGATTTTTAGCTCTATTGACTCTATCGGACGTATATTTATTGGCCCGCTTGCAGGCTTTACCGTCGAGAACTACAGTTGGGCTACCCTCTTCTTTTTAAGCTTTGTCATTGGACTGATCACAACCCTCATTATCTACTTGGCAAAAAAACCACTTTGCAAAATGGGGAATTTAAAGATTAATGCATAAAAATTGTGTTTCTGTGCTTGCACTTTAAATCATTAAGGCATACTATGTCGTTCATTGATGCGGGGTGGAGCAGCTTGGTAGCTCGTCGGGCTCATAACCCGAAGGTCGTTGGTTCAAATCCGGCCCCCGCTACCAAAACATAGAATGACTTAAGGGCCCAAGAGGGCCTTTTTTGATGGTCATAGAAGTTAAATATTAAAAGGGACCTCGTGTCCTTTTTTTGTATCTTGGAGGTTTTAAATGATTGTGGATAAACTGCTTGAACATCTTAAAGAACCCGTCGAAAGCATGGGTTATATCTTTTGGGGAATCGAAATTGAAAGTCGCCCTAAAGGAAATGGACCACTTATACGTATATATGTAGACCATGAAGAAGGCATCTCTGTGAGCGACTGCCAAAAGGCAAGTAACCAAATCACCGCAATTCTAGACGTGGAAGACTTAATTGCTTCTGACTATGTCTTAGAGGTTTCCTCACCAGGGGCAGATAGACGAGTGTTCACACTTCCTCAGGCTAAAAGCTTGGAAGGCTTTCAGTTTAAAGTAAGGTTATTTACTGCCGTTGAAAATCGCAAAAATCTAAAGGCAAAGCTTGAGTCAGTGGATGGAAATACCCTAACTTTTCTTGTGGAAAACGAGACGGTCAAAGTTGACTTTGATAATATAGACAAAATGCGTGTTATCCCGCAATGGTAACCCCAGCCATAAACCCACGTTGGAGAATATAGAAATGAGCAAAGAGCTACTGTTAATTATTGAAACTGTTGCCAATGAAAAAGAGGTTGAAAAAGCCATTATTCTTGAAGCGATGGAAGAAGCACTTGCGGCTGCAACTGCCAAAACAATTACGGGAGACTGCCACATAAAAGTGACTATCGATCAAAAGACAGGTGAATACATTGCGAAAAGAGTATGGACAGTAGTGGATGAAGATGCTGAAATCGAAAACTATCATGCTGAACTATATGTAGATATCGCCAATGAAAAAGGTCATGATGTTCAAGTAGGTGATACCATTGAAGAGGATGTTGAGGTCGCTGAATTCGGACGTATTTCCGCACAAGCCGCAAAACAAATCATCGTCCAAAAAGTACGAGCTGCCGAACGTAAAAAAGTCATTGCGCGCTTTAGAGAAAAAATTGGAAAATTGGTCTATGGTAGCGTCAAGCGTGTGACACGTGAATTTATCATCGTGGATATTGGCGATAACGCTGAGGCACTTATCTATAGAACAGAACTCCTTCCTCGTGAGATATTCCGCATTAACGATAATATGCGTGCTTGCTTAGTCGAAATTGATGAAGAAGCAAAAGGTCACCAATTATTTTTGAGTCGCATAGACAATCGTATGGTTACCTCATTGTTTGAATTAGAAGTCCCTGAAATTTCTGAAGAGTTAATTGAAATCGTAGATATTGCCCGCGATCCTGGTTCACGCTCAAAGATTGCGGTTAAAACAAATGATGGTCGCATTGATCCTGTTGGCTCCTGTGTGGGTATGCGTGGTTCACGTGTACAATCCATTACAAATGAATTGCAAGGCGAAAGAATTGATATTGTGCTTTGGGATGCAAATCCTGCGCAATACGTAATTAACTCACTCTCTCCCGCAGAAGTGGTTTCAATCATTCAAGACGAAGATCGTCACTCCATGGATGTTGCCGTTAAAGAAGAAGAGCTTGCTCAAGCCATTGGCAAAAATGGACAAAATGTTAAAATGGCGTCTGAATTGACGGGTTGGAAGCTAAATGTTATGGCAGAAAGCCAAGCAGAAGAAAAACAACAAGAAGAATTACAATCGACCATGCAAGTATTTATGGGTGCCCTAGATGTCGAAGATGATATCGCAGCAGTACTCGTCGAAGAAGGCTTTAGCAACCTAGAAGAAGTTGCCTATGTGGCTGCAGAAGAAATCGCTGAGATTGAAGGTTTTGATGAAGAAATTGCATCTGAGCTACAAGAAAGAGCTAAAAACGCCCTACTAACCCAGGCGATATCTGCAACAAAACCTGCTGACGATATCTTAGCCATGGAAGGGATGGATGAGTCTCTTGCCAATACACTTGCAGAAAATGGTATTATTACAATGGAAGACCTAGCTGAATTAGCTGTCGACGACCTCCAAGATGTTGTTGATATAGATGACAAAAAGGCCGCTCAACTTATTCTTACTGCCAGAGCCCCATGGTTCGCAGAGGATAACCAATAATTTAAGGAGGCATGCACATGTCTAAAATCACAGTCAATCAACTCTCTAAAATTGTTGGTGTTGAAGCTAATATTTTATTAGAAAAGCTGAATCATGCTGGCATTTCTAAATCATCTGCCACTGACACGGTTACGGATGCTGAAAAAAATAAGTTGCTCAGCTTTATTCAAGGTGGCAAAACCACACCGAAAACCATCACCTTAAAGCGTAAATCAACGCAAAAACTTAAGGCTTCAGGATCTCGAAAGATTAATATTGAGGTGCGCAAGAAACGCACTATTGCGCCACCAGCCCAAGAAGATATTCAAGCACTTGAAGAGAAAGAAGCAATAGCAAAACAAGCAGCCGAAGATGCCACCCAAATTGAAGCAACAAAAGTTGAAGCCGAGCGTGTTAAAGCTGAGGCTGAGGCTGAGGAAAAAGCGCAACAAGTAGAGCTTGCCGAACTTGAGGCCAAAAAAGCCAAAGCAGCAAAAACTGCGGTCAAATCTTCAGAGGAAAATAAAAAAGCATCGCCCTCTGATAAAGACGATACAACAAAAACACCGAGTACACCTACATTCAGTGGCAATATTTCTCAAGCTGAAATTTTAAAGGAACAACGTGCTACGGCATTAGCTGCAAAAAAAGCTGCTGAGGCTGAAAAACTTGCCGAACAACAACGCATTGCTGAACTAGAAGCAAAAGCTCAAACAGAGGCAAATAACGAGGCAAAAACGAAAAGAGAAGCGCCCACAAAACCTGCATTTAGCCTACATCAACCCGCCACTCCCGCTGAAGATGATAACGATATGGCACGTTTAAATGCCACAAAGAAAATCAGAAAGCCTAAAGGCCGTAAAAAACGCTCTGATCAAGAATTCATTACTGCAGCTTTAGACGCTGAACGCCTGGATTTAGATGCCGCTGGAAAAAAAGCGAAGAAAAAACAACTAAACCTTAAAAAGGTTAAAACTCAGAGCTTTAATAAGCCAGTTGCGCCAGTGACGAAAGATGTTGAAATACCAGAAACGATTACGGTTGCTGATTTGGCCCAACGTATGTCGGTTAAAGCGACGGATCTTATTCGTATATTAATGAAAATGGGTGTCATGGCAACCATTAATCAAGCCTTAGATCAAGATACCGCAGTTCTAATCGTTGAAGAACTTGGACATGAGTATGTCCTGACAAAAGCAGATGCCATTGAAGATACCGTTGCTGTTGAGCACGGCAATGAAGAGATGGTCATGCGCGCACCTGTTGTCACCATCATGGGGCACGTAGATCACGGTAAAACATCATTGTTAGATTATATTCGTGACGCTAAAGTTACTGAGGGTGAAGCCGGTGGAATTACACAACATATTGGCGCTTACTCCGTTGAAACTTCCAAGGGAAGCTTAACATTTTTAGACACCCCTGGTCATGAAGCCTTTACAGCAATGCGTGCCCGTGGTGCTAACTGTACAGATATTATCATCCTTGTCGTTGCGGCGGACGATGGTGTGATGCCTCAAACCATTGAGGCGATCCAGCATGCTAAGGCTGCGAATGTGCCACTTATTGTCGCGATTAACAAAATGGATAAAGAATCAGCTGACCCCGATCGTGTTAAAAATGAACTTTCTAAATATGAAGTCATCCCTGAAGACTGGGGCGGTGATGTGATGTTTGCCCCTATTTCAGCCAAAACAGGCGAAGGGGTTGATGATCTACTTGACGGTATTGCGCTTCAAGCTGAAGTACTTGAGCTTGAAGCGCCCATCACTGGGTTTGCCGAAGGTGTTGTAGTTGAATCTAAACTTGACAAAAGCCGTGGCGCAGTGGCAACCATCTTGGTACGTAGCGGCATGCTCAAGCAAGGTGATACCATTCTTGCCGGCACAGAGGTTGGTCGTATTCGAGCGATGATTAATGACAAAGGTGAAACCATCAAAGAAGCAGGTCCATCTATGCCTGTCGAAGTCCTTGGACTTTCTGGCGTGCCAAATGCCGGTGATGAAGTGGTCAGCGTAAAGGATGAGAAAAAAGCACGTGAAGTCGCAGAATTCCGTAGTGAAAATCTGAAAAAAGAACGTCTTCAACAACAACAGGCTTCCAAGCTTGCAAATTTATTTAGTCGTGTGGGTGAGACTGAAGAACAACAAGTATTGAATATTATCATCAAAGCAGATGTTCAAGGATCTCTTGAGGCGATTAGAGACTCATTAACCAAACTTTCAACCGATGACATTCGACTTGACATCATCAGCAGTGGTATTGGCGGGATAAATTCATCCGATGTCACTTTGGCCGTCGCCTCTCAAGCCGTGCTATTTGGGTTTAATGTCCGTGCGGATATGACCTCTAAAAAGCAAGCTGAAAGCGATAATCTTGAAATCCGTTATTACAGCATTATTTATGATCTAATTAATGACATACGATCTGCAATGTCTGGTATGCTCTCTCCTGAACTGCGAGAGGAAATCATCGGGATTGCCGAAGTACGTGATGTCTTTAGGTCATCTCGATTTGGTGCTATTGCTGGCTGTATGGTGATTGATGGCGTTATTAAGCGTAACAATCCAATTCGTGTCTTACGTGACCAAGTAGTTATTTATGAAGGTAGCTT
>CAUZSH010000007.1:0-39009 GCA_963582935.1 Gammaproteobacteria bacterium | reverse complement strand
GCGCCGATGATAGTATGGGGTCTCCCCATGTGAAAGTAGGGCATCGCCAGGCATTTAATTTAAAAGACCCCAGTTCCATAAGGACTGGGGTCTTTTGCGTTATAGGGTAAAATCTAATATTTTTTGAGATCAATTTTAATCTTCATTAATCTAAATGCCTTTCTACTAAAAGAATTTATTGGCGATTAATTTAATGGTAAAAATGGAAATTCATTTAAAACAGTACAAAAAAACTCAGCTGTTTTTTCTGTGTCATATAGCGCACCATGAGCTTGAGTAACATCAAACTCAATGCCAGCCTTTTCTAATGCTTTGGCAAGTACGGTTTCTCCGTAGATCAATCCACCCAGCGTAGCAGTGTCAAAGGTGGTGAAACGGTGGAATGGATTATTTTTGAGATTATTGCGCTTTACAGCGGCTTTGATAAAAGCAAGATCGAAAGTAGGATTGTGCCCGACAAGCACAGCTCTTGAGCATTGATGTTTTTTTAATTGTTCTTGAATGTTTTTAAAAAGTCTTTTTAAGCATTCTGACTCTTTGATGGCATATCTTAATGGATTATCTGGCACGATATTGTTGATGGTGAGCGAGACAGGATCAATGTAAGTGTGTGGGTGCGGGTGAATATGATGATGCTCTGTGCTTTCTATAACGTATTTCCCATTGCTACCAAGCGCAATATACGAAGCAGCAAGTTCTAGTAAAGCATGGCATTCTGAGTCGAGTCCGCCGGTTTCTACGTCAATAACAACAGGGAGGAAGCCTCTAAAACGGTTTTTTATTTGACAAGGGTGCATAACAATAGGACCAAAATAATGAGTTTAATGTTTGTTTAAGATGAGTTGCTGTGATTTAAATATATCTTGAACGCCTTTTCTTGCGAGAGAAAGCATGGATAGAAATTCATCTTCACTAAAAGGGTCTTTTTCAGCAGTGCCTTGAATCTCGATAATACCACCCTTATCTGTCATAACAATGTTCATGTCAGTATCCGCATCTGAATCTTCTGGGTAGTCCAGATCAAGCACCGTTTCGCCTTTGTAAATGCCAACAGAGATTGCGGCGACCTTAGCGTTGAGAGGCTGCGCTGTTTCGGGAATCAAATTGTTTGTTTTCATGTATTGAATAGCATCCTCTAGGGCAATGCTAGCACCAGTTATGGCCGCAGTGCGTGTTCCTCCATCAGCCTGAATAACATCACAATCAAGTCGGACTGTGAACCCAGGAATTTCCTTAAGGTCGATGACTGCACGTAAGGATCTGCCTATTAAACGCTGAATTTCTTGAGTTCGTCCACTTTGTTTGCCTCTTGCTGCCTCACGGTCCATTCTACTGTGCGTTGATCTTGGCAGCATTCCGTATTCTGCAGTGAGCCACCCTTGAGCTTCATCTTTTAGAAATCGTGGAACGCCCTTAATGACCGAAGCATTACATAAGACTTTAGTATCTCCGAATTCAATTAAAACGGAGCCTTCAGCATGTCGGGTGAAGTTTTTCGTGAATTTAATATCTCTAAGTTGATCATTTGCTCGTGAGCTGGGGCGCATGTTTTTTCCTTAATGTGGTGAATTTATTTTTATTGGGGATAGTATATATACAGTAGAGAAATCAAACTACCGTTTTCTTCTTCGTAGTGCACTTAAATTGTTGGCTCACCGCCATTGATATAGCGGGTTGTGCTTAAATATTTAAGTATGCATTTTGCTCTGTTTATGGAATAATGTGCAGCATATTTTTAAAGCATTATTTGAATGGTAAGTGTAATGGTTGACTCTAAAGTGGAGGATCAAATTATCTGGAGTGATTCGTTTCAAGGTGAAGCTGCTACTATTTCTGAGCCCATGGCTGTGTGGTTGTCAAAAACAAATAAGTTAACGCAATCCTTAGATCATATTGTTAAGCATTGGAACCTAGATCTGCTGCATCATGAAGCATTGATTCCAACGCTTGATGAAAAAACATTACTGGGATGTGCTGACGATTGTTTCGGACGCGTTATTCTGCATAAAGATGATGAGAAGCCACTGGTATTGGGTAGAGTTATTATTCCTCAAGAAACCTATGACAGGTTTTCTGTTGAATTAAATGCAATTGGTGCGTCATCTATTGGTGAAAAATTTTTATTTCGCAAGAAGCATGTTTTACGCTCTCCTTTTAAATACGCTTTGTTGTCGGTAAGGAGTGGTAGAATTTCAGAATGGGTCAGTGAGGGGAGTCTAGCGTTAGATTTTGTGTATGCTAGAACCTCAGTTTTTACTTTAGAAGGGAAATATTCACTATTAGTATCAGAGTTTTTTTTGAGTGAACTTCCTTTCCCTTTAATGGCAGATTAATCAACATGCTACCCGCTTATTTGCAATTAATGAGGCTGCATCGTCCAATGCCAATACTATTGCTGTTGTGGCCAACTTATTGGGCACTTTGGGTGGCGGAGCAAGGCACACCGTCGCTAAAGCTATTAATTATTTTTGCATTAGGCGTTTTCCTAATGAGGACTGCGGGCTGTATTTTTAATGATATTGCGGACCGTAATTTTGACGGGGAGGTGGAGCGTACAAAGCAACGCCCGATTGCTGCAGGGGTTATTTCTGTTCGTAAAGCATTGACACTTGGTCTTTCCCTATGTCTTGCTGCCTTTATATTGGTGCTTTTTTTAAACACGCTGACAATATTGCTTTCTTTTGTGGCGGTGGGATTGGCGATTGTTTATCCTTTATGTAAGCGATTTTTTTCTTTGCCTCAGTTGGTGCTAGGTTTTGCATTTAATTTCGGGGTGGTGATGGCTTTTTCTGCAGCAATAGATTCAGTGCCTTGGAGTGCTTGGTTGCTGTATGCTGCTGCAATTATATGGACGTTGGGCTACGATACTATTTATGCTTTAGCTGATTTATCTTACGATAAAAAAATAGGCTTAAAATCTACGGCAGTACTGTTCGGAGATAAAGTTTTATCAATGATTATTTTATTGCAATTCGTGACAACAGGCATGCTGGTATGGTTTGGTTGTGTTCAGGGATTTAATCTAATTTATTATATGGCCATTGCCATTACCCTGCCATTTTATGGCTATCAATTTTCCTTATATAGGTCCCATGATTTGGTGTGCTCTATCCAGGCTTTCTCCAATAATCATTGGGTTGGATTGGTGATATTTGTTGGCATTGTGTTCCAATATCCTCCATTTAGCTAAGATCTCTTCTATTTCTGCCTTGTTAGTGTGGCATCTCATGAATTTTTTTTAATGACTTGTTATGATAGCAGCCTAGAAGGTAGCCAATCGACATATTATAAAAATAAGAGAACCCAATGAACACAGCATTTACCAATGTTCCTAAAACAGGCGTTATTTATGTGATGTCTAAAGCAGCAGAGCACGGTTTTTTTTATGGCAATAAATCGTGGTCAAATTTAGGGCAAGGAGCGCCTGAAACGGGTGAGATTCCGCTTTCAACTGATCGTTTGCGCTCCATTTCATTACCTGAAGATACATTAGAATACAGTCCAGTTGCAGGTATTTCCGCTCTTAGGCGAGCAGTAGCAGATTTATATAATGAACGTTTTAGGCAAGGCAAAAACTCCAAATATACTGCTGAAAACGTTTCTATTTCTTCGGGTGGACGTGCCGCATTGGTGAGAGTGGTTGCAACGCTAAATAACATTAATTTAGGTCACTTTTTGCCAGACTATACCGCTTATGAAGAGTTATTGGGGCTTTTTAATAAGTTTGTTTCTATCCCAATTACTTATGGTCGAGAAAGTGGCTTTAAACCCTGCTCGGAGCAAATAGAGCAAGCCATCTTAAATTTAGGTCTCGGTGGTATTTTGTTGTCAAATCCATGTAACCCTACAGGTAGAATATTAAATCAAAATGAGTTGAATCAATTAGTTGATTCTTCGAGAGAGTTAGATAGTGCAATTATAATAGATGAATTTTATTCTCACTATGTCTATGAAAAAGATGAAGATGATCATGTTGCAAAATTAAGTGCCGCAGCATCTGTTAATGATGTGAACGAGGATAATGTTGTTATTATTGATGGGCTAACAAAGAACTGGCGCTATCCTGGCTTGCGCATTTCATGGACATTAGCGCCTAAGTCTGTGATTGATTGCATCGCCTCGGCCGGTTCTTTTTTAGATGGCGGTGCACCTCATGCTATTCAGCGAGCAGTGGTTCCTTTGCTTGATCCCGAAGTTGCAAATCAAGAAGCTGAGGCAATTCAGCAAAGCTTTGTGAAAAAAAGAGATTACATGGTTTCAAAGCTTCTTGATATTGGGTTTAAATTGCCGGTGATGCCTGATGGGAGTTTTTATTGTTTTCCATCGCTGGAGAATTTACCAGAGCCGCTTCAGGATGGTATGACACTTTTCAATGCCTTGCTTAAAGAGAAGGTGATTTGTGTTCCAGGTGAATTTTTTGATGTAAATCCTGGGCACAGACGTAGACACAGCCACTCGCGTTTAAAAAGTTATATGCGTTTCAGTTATGGACCGCCTATGGATGAAGTAAAGCTCGGTTTGGAGCGTATTGAGAAAGTGGTGAGTGCGTATAGATAGTTATTAATGGTATGGGATGAGCTCAATTGCATAACCGTTAGGGTCTGTTACAAAGGCGATCATATCCTTACCTCCTTTTAGTGAGCTTGGTTGTTTTGTAATAACGCCGCCATTTTTTAGAGATAAGTCACAGATGCTTTTCATGTCTTCTACTTGAAAGCAAAGGTGTCCAAAGGCACTGCCATGATCGTAGTGGCTTTCATCCCAGTTGTAGGTTAACTCAAGAACGCATTCATTATTGACATCTTCAAAACCTAAAAAAACCAGTGTATATCGATAGTCTTTATTCTCCATTGTCCGTAGTATTTTTAGATCAAATGTGTTTTGGTAGAAGTGCAAAGATTCTTTTAGGTTGTTAACTCGAATCATTATATGTGCAAGGCGCATGGTTTCTCCCATTGTTGGTATGTAGTGTGGCAATAATTCCCGAGTATAATTTATTTTTTGTAAAAAAATACGCTTTTAGCTTGAAAATAAAATTCTTGTCCTCATATAACATTACAGGTGATAGCCTTGATTTAATTCAATAGTGAAATAGTAGGAGAAAAACTATGAGTATTCGTCCATTACATGACAGAGTTTTAATTCGTCGTGCTGAAGAAGAAACAACGACAGCATCTGGAATTGTGTTGCCAGGAAGCGCCGCTGAAAAGCCAGTGACTGGTGAAATTATTGCGGCTGGAAATGGCAAGATTTTGACAGATGGGCAGGTACGTCCACTAGATATCAAAATCGGTGATAAGGTCTTGTTTGGCAAATATTCGGGCACGGAAGTGAAAGTTGCTGCAGAAGATTTGTTGATGATGCGTGAAGAAGACATCATGGCGGTTGTTGAATAAACTTTGTTTAATTTTAAGAAGAGGAATTAATTATGTCAGCTAAAGAAGTACGTTTTGGTAATGATGCACGTGTTCGTATGCTTGAAGGCGTCAATATGCTTGCGAATGCAGTAAAAGTAACATTGGGACCAAAGGGTCGTAATGTTGTGATTGAAAAGTCATTTGGCGCACCTGTTATCACAAAAGATGGTGTGTCTGTGGCAAAAGAAATTGAGCTTAAAGATAAGTTTGAAAATATGGGCGCGCAAATGGTTAAAGAAGTGGCCTCTCAGACTTCTGATGTTGCAGGCGATGGAACAACGACTGCAACTGTTTTGGCGCAAGCAATTCTTGAGGAAGGTCTGAAACTAGTGGCTGCAGGTATGAACCCAATGGATCTTAAGCGCGGTATAGATAAAGCGGTGATTGCGTCTGTTGCAGAACTGCAAAAAATGAAACAAGATTGTAAGGATCAAAAAGCCATTGCGCAAGTAGGCAGCATTTCTGCAAACTCCGATGAAGTTATCGGTAATATTATTGCAGAAGCCATGGAAAAAGTGGGTAAAGAAGGTGTTATTACGGTTGAAGAAGGCAAAGGCTTTGAGTTTGAATTGGACGTTGTTGAAGGTATGCAGTTTGACCGTGGTTACTTGTCCCCTTATTTTGCAACGAACCAAGAGAATATGACTGCGGAACTTGAAAGCCCACATATTTTATTGGTTGAAAAGAAAATTGTGAATATTCGTGAACTGCTTCCAACGCTTGAAGGTGTTGCAAAATCAGGTCGACCACTTTTGATTATTGCAGAGGATATTGAAGGCGAAGCATTGGCGACATTGGTGGTCAATAACATTCGTGGCATCGTCAAAGCGGTTGCGGTTAAAGCGCCAGGGTTTGGTGATCGTCGTAAAGCAATGCTTGAAGATATCGCGATTTTAACAGGAGCCACCGTTATTTCTGAAGAAGTTGGTCTAGAGCTTGAAAAAGCCACTATGGAACATTTGGGGACGGCTGCACGTGTTCAAATTACCAAAGATGATACCACAGTGATTGACGGTGCTGGTGACTCAGCGACTATTGAGGCGCGTGTAACACAAATTCGTAAGCATATTTCAGAAGCGGCGTCTGATTATGACAAAGAAAAACTACAAGAGCGTTTAGCAAAACTTTCAGGTGGCGTTGCAGTAATTCGTGTAGGTGCGGTGACTGAAGTTGAGATGAAAGAGAAGAAAGATCGTGTGGATGACGCGTTACATGCGACACGTGCGGCAGTTGAAGAGGGCGTTGTTGCTGGTGGTGGCGTTGCCTTGCTTAGAGTGATTGATGCTATTTCAGACTTGAAAGGTATTAATGATGACCAGAATCATGGTATTGCACTTTTACGTCGCGCCATGGAAGCACCAATGCGTCAAATCGTTCAAAATGCAGGTGGCGAGCCATCTGTTGTCCTGAATAAAGTTCGCGAAGGAAAAGGTAACTTTGGCTTTAATGCGGCAACTGAAGAATATGGTGATATGTTGGAAATGGGTATTCTAGACCCAACAAAAGTGACGCGTTCAGCTTTGCAGTTGGCGGCATCTGTTTCAGGGCTAATGATTACGACTGAAGCGATGGTTAGCGAAATCCCAGAAGATAAACCTGCCATGCCTGATATGGGTGGAATGGGCGGCATGGGTGGAATGGGCGGCATGATGTAATGCGCTCAGTTGACCTCTAATTGTCTTTATTGGCAGTGAGTTTTATTTTTTACAAAGCCCGTGCTAATCATAGTGTGGGCTTTGTCATTTTTGGGAAATAGTCTTTGCATCATTATCTAAGTTACTTTAGAATGCTTTAAACTTAAGCAGAGTGTTTTTTATTATGATTCCTTCCAAACTCGTTCTTGAGACTGGTGAAATATTTGAAGGTGTATCTCCTTCCTGGGTTCAAGATCAAAATTTTGGCGAAGTTGTTTTTAATACAGGTATGGTCGGCTATACCGAGGTATTAACCGATCCATCTTATAAGGGGCAAATTGTTACCTTTACCTATCCAATGATTGGAAACTATGGGGTTGAGACCTCAGATCATTGGGAGTCAGATCTGATTCATGCGTCAGGGTTAATCGTTTCAGAATTGGCACCTTTTTATGCACGCAAGCAAGGTGAGATTTCATTAGAGGCTTGGTGCAAAAAGCACAATACACCTATTATTGCAAATATAGATACTCGAGCACTTACAAAAGTATTGCGTAAGCATGGGGTTGTTGCGGGTGCAATTGTTTGTAGTGGAAAACTGCCTAAGCACTTTCCCGATATCAATGCGGGGAACTTAGTTGAAGCCGTCTCCATTAAAGAGCCGATTATTGAAGGCAGTGGCGACAAGTTGGTTATTGCGGTTGACTGTGGCATGAAATCAAATATTTGGCGTCATCTGATCTCCTATGATATTAAGGTTAAACGCGTCCCTTATGACTATGACTATAGTGATGACAAATTTGATGGCGTGTTTCTTTCTAATGGGCCGGGTGATCCAGAGCGTTGTGCGAAGACGATAGAAGTGCTCAAAAAAACAATGGCAAAGCGCACGGATAAATCTATTTTTGGTATTTGTTTGGGTGCGCAAATTATGGGACTGGCAATTGATGCAAAGACTTATAAAATGAAATTTGGACATCGGGCCCAAAATCATCCATGCTTGCATGTGGGAACAGATCGAAGCTATCTTACGTCTCAAAATCATGGTTATGCCATTGATGAAAGTTCTTTACCAAATGACTGGGAAGTATCGTTTAAAAATTTAAATGATGGTACGGTGCAAGGCATTCAACATAAAACCAAGCCTTATTTTTCAGTGCAGTTTCATCCAGAAGCTTGTCCTGGTCCTGTGGATACGGCATGGCTTTTTGACGAATTTATAGATTCCTTATAAGAAATATTTGCATTTCTTTAAAATTTGTTCGAGAATTGATATTGTTAGCTCTATTTGCTAGCAATGCCCCTTGAGTTGCTTGTCAGGCAAATCATATTTTTTAGATGATATTATGTCAAAATAAAGGAATTTCTGTACTATGGCCGATCAAAAAGATACGCCAATCACTTATGATGAAGTGATCAATGCTGCTCAAAGCATTTTGAAAAAAGGTGAGCGCTATACCTTAGAGAAGATACGCCGGTATATTGGGAAAGGGAATCACTCTCAAATCGCTGAAATATTGCGTAAGTGGCAAACCAGTAAGCACTCTAAAAATAAAAACAAAAATAATGCTCAACAATCGAGGCATTCAAAAAGACCCCATAAGCCCGCACACCAGCATGCTGACTTTCAGCATGGTCAAAGAGATTTTACAGAAACTTACCAACAAATAAAGCCAAGCGAGCCTTTTTCTGAGGAAAGGTTAGAGCAGGAGTCTGTGTTGATACAATCATTGTTTTTAGCAGTTTATACGGTAAGAGAGAAAAAATCTGAGGCTCTGGAGCGACATCAACACCAGCAAAATGACCTGCAAAGTATGCAAATGCGTGCAGATCAAGAGGTGATTCAAATTCAAAAATCAGCCAGATCGAAAATAAATATATTGCTTGAAGAGCATGCAAGAATTCGTACTCAAAGAGAAAGAGATATTGAAATGCTTCGTGCTCAATCGGAATTCAGTTATTAGCAGAGAGTTTATTGTTCAATTTCTACAATTTAATTTTTATTAAACAAATTTCAATTAATCTTATTGTTTCCAAAACCAGTGCAGGATATTCTGGTATCAAGTTCGGTATGTCGAACTGAAGTATGTATATTTCATCAAAGTTTGGGGCGCTTCATGGTTCAGGTGACAGATAAATTTAAATTAACCGCAGCAGGTCTGATTGATGTGAGCGTTTGGTTTGATATGTTGCAATCATTTTATCCAAAAGAGCGGTTTGCTGTGATTGCAAGTGCTTATGATTTGGCTTTAGAGGTTGGCGTCGATCATCCTGGAGATTACGGTGGGAATGTTTTTCAGCATGGTGTAGAAGTTGCTGCGATACTGTTTGATTTGCAGGCAGATGAAGAGGCGGTTGCTGCTGGATTATTGTTAGGGGTCTCTGAAGCAAATCTCGTCGACACAAGCCAAATTTCAGAGCGTTGCGGAGAGCCTGTTTCAAAGATCTTAATGGGTGTTCGCAATATGGTAATGATGCGGACATTTCAGAACGTCGATCCAAATAAAGCGCAAATAGATAAGTTTAGGAAAATGCTACTGACGCTGGTTGAGGATGTGCGAATCGTTTTAGTGAAACTTGCGGAGCGTGTCTGCCTAATGCGTGCAGTTCGCAAATGGACTGAGTCTTATAAACAAGTATTTGCAAAAGAAATTCTTGATATTTATGCGCCGTTAGCTAATCGTTTGGGGCTAAACCAAATTAAGTGGGAGCTTGAGGATCGGGCATTTTTTTACCTATATCCTGTTGAATATAAAAAAATTGCAAAACAGTTAAAACTTAAGCGTTTAGAGCGGGAACAATATATTAAGGAAGCCGTGCTTAAGATTAATGTTTCATTGGTGCAACATTCTATTGAAGCGTTGGTTTCTGGGCGTGTAAAGCACATATATAGCATTTGGCGAAAAACGCGTAATAAAGACATTGCTTTTGATAAGTTGTTTGATATTCGTGCGATTAGGGTGTTGGTTTCAAATGTTGATGAGTGCTATGAAGTGTTAAGCGTCTTGAATGATCTGTGGGTGTCTTTGCCAGAGGAGTTCTCGGATTATATCGCCACACCAAAATCTAATGGTTACCAGTCTGTTCACGCGGTGTATTTAGGGCCAGATTCTTTACCAATAGAAGTGCAAATTAGAACGCATGATATGCATGAAACCTCTGAAATGGGTGTGGCGGCACACTGGCGTTATAAGGAGGCGGTGAAATATGATGCAGGCTACGAGACAAGAATTGCTTGGTTGCGCTCTCTTATGGAGTGGCAAGATGAAATGCTTGAGGTGAATTCCACAGCTTTAGATAAAGTTCATACGCAGCTTGTAGATGAGCGGGTGTATGCATTTACACCAAATGGTGACGTCCAGGATTTACCCAAAGGCTCTACGGTTTTGGACTTTGCCTACCATGTTCATACAATGGTGGGTCATCGATGCAGAGGCGCTAAAATTAATGGCAGAATTATGCCGCTATCAACGAAGCTAACCACGGGTGATAAAGTTGACATTTTGACACACAGGACGCCTCAGCCCAGTAAGGATTGGTATAATGCAAGTTCTGGTTATGTGTTTTCAAATAAAATTAGGGCAAGAATTTTACGTTGGTTTAAGCTCCAAAATAAAGAGGAAAATGCACGTCTAGGGAAAGAGCGGTTGCTCCTTGAGGTGAGGTCCTTGTCTGTTGCGCAGGTTGATTATCTTGTTGTCGCGGGGCATTTTAATATGGTGGATGAGGAGAGTTTTTATGCGGCGATTGAAACAGGCGATTTGCGTTTTAATCAGGTGGCAAATTATATTTCAGAAAAATTTCAAGTAAAAGATAGACCGAGGCCAATGCAGCTTGATGCTGACATTCCTTATGCGGAAGATAAAAAATATAAAAACAAAGGAAATTTGACTATTTATGGGGTGGATAATCTTCTCTCTCATATGGCAGGTTGTTGCAAGCCTGTGGCAGGGGATGAAATTGTGGGGTTTGTGACCCAAGGCAGAGGTGTTACAGTGCATCGTCAAAGCTGCCATAACTATCAAAAATTGAGATTAAAACACCCTGAAAAAATGGTAGAAGTAACTTGGCGAAGTGATGATTCACATCGATATCCTGTAGATATTTTAGTGAGCTCGAGAGAAAAAGAGGGATTCCCATCGGATGTTTTTTCAGTATTATCTGCGGATAAGGTGGTTGTTTTGGGGTCGAAAACGGATAAAAAGGAAACATCCCAATTTTCGATTGTGCGAATAAAGATTGCCATTGAGTCAGTTATACGTTTGCAAGAAATTTGCAAGCGCATAAAGAGCGTTAAAGGGGTTGAGACGGTTGAGCGCACATATTGAACTGTTTACTTGCTTACTTGATTCTTATAAGCATCCCAATCCACCTTATACGGTTCTTGAGGTGTTATCAATGAGTCTTCATGGGCTTTATAAAATTTATCCATATTGTTTTCTTTGATGCCTCCTGCGGTTTCTTGGTAAGTTAATTTTGTTATTATTTGGGTTCCAGCAGCCTTTTTGAGTTCACTTGAGTGAACATAGAAACTGACTTTTGATGTCTCTGCGAGAATGCTTTGGTCTTTGTCTAAAATTCTGAGTTGAATGGAGTGTTTGCCTGGGGGTGGCGTATTGATGTCAAACATATTTTGATAAATGGGAGAGGAAGTGGTTTTATGGTTGTCTAGCAAGACGACAACTTGTTTTTCTTCCTCTGGGTTTTGGGCTAATAGTGTCGATGCATTTTGGACGATAAAGGTTAAAGACTCCCCTGGATGTTGGATAGATTGATCCGGCAGAGGGTAAAGGAATTTAATATGGTGAGCGGTTGCTGTCTTTCGCTGTGTAGGGCTGAGACCTTTTTTTGGAGAGGCTGTTTTCACGAAGGATATTGGTTTTAGCTTTATCTGTTTTGCATTGGGATTTGGCTGATTAGAGTAAACCGTGGAGCCATTTTCATCTTGCCAGCTATAGATGTCTGCAGCATGCGATAATGAAACGCATAGTGGAAATGTTAGGGGCGCAACGCTAATGGATATAAATTTAAACCATCTGTATATAGACATAGTTATTCTCACTTCAAATAAAATTTGTGACTCATACTAACATTATAGAAAAAAAAGATAAAAGTTGTTGACCTTATGGTCTCATTTCCCTATATTAGCGAAAACCCCTGGAGGGGTTCCCGAGTGGCCAAAGGGATCAGACTGTAAATCTGACGGCTCCGCCTTCGCAGGTTCGAATCCTGCCCCCTCCACCACTAAATAAAATACAAGAGTATTTTGCGGGTATGGTACAATGGTAGAACCTCAGCCTTCCAAGCTGATGATGCGGGTTCGATTCCCGCTACCCGCTCCATATTTTCTATGTTGATTGTTGTGGTTTGCTTGCATAGCTCAGTCGGTAGAGCACTTCCTTGGTAAGGAAGAGGTCACCAGTTCGAATCTGGTTGTGAGCACCATAAAAGGTTTGTTAAATAAAAGTAAAAAATACTTGGAGAAGTAAAATGGCTAAAGAAAAATTTGAACGGAATAAGCCACATGTGAATGTCGGTACTATTGGTCACGTGGATCATGGTAAAACAACCTTAACAGCGGCGATTACTAAAGTAATGGCTGAAGCCAATGGTGGTGAAGTTAAAGATTTTGCAGAAATCGATAATGCACCAGAAGAAAAGGCGCGTGGTATTACCATTTCTACTTCTCATGTTGAATATGAATCTGAAAACCGTCATTATGCGCATGTGGATTGTCCAGGACATGCAGATTATGTGAAAAACATGATCACTGGTGCGGCTCAAATGGATGGTGCGATTCTTGTATGTTCTGCAGCGGATGGGCCTATGCCTCAAACACGTGAGCACATCTTGCTTTCACGTCAAGTTGGTGTTCCATACATTCTTGTTTTCATGAACAAATGTGATGTTGTTGATGATGATGAACTTTTAGAGTTGGTTGAAATGGAAATTCGTGAGCTCCTTGAGCAATATGAATTCCCAGGCGATGATACTCCAATCATCATGGGTTCTGCTTTGAAAGCGATTGAAGGCGATGCTGAGTATGTTCAAAAGATCAAAGATCTTGTTGCCGCGATGGACACTTATTTCCCTGAGCCAGTACGTGATACTGATAAGCCATTCTTGCTTCCAATTGAAGATGTGTTCTCAATTTCAGGTCGCGGTACTGTTGTAACGGGTCGTGTTGAAAGTGGCATCATCAAAGTTGGTGAAGAAGTGGAAGTTGTTGGCATTAGAGACACGCAAGTAACAACCGTTACGGGTGTTGAAATGTTTCGTAAGTTGCTTGACGAAGGTCGTGCTGGTGACAACGTTGGTGTCCTGATTCGTGGACTTAAGCGTGACGATGTTGAGCGTGGTCAAGTGTTGTGCCATAAAGGAACGATTAAGCCTCATACAAAGTTTGAAGCTGAAGTTTATATCCTTTCTAAAGAAGAGGGTGGTCGTCATACACCATTCTTTAAAGGATATCGCCCACAATTTTACTTCCGTACTACAGATGTAACCGGTGATATTCAGCTTCCAGAAGGGGTTGAAATGGTGATGCCTGGTGATAACATTAAAATGGAAGTGACTTTGATTAACTCTATTGCGATGGAAGACGGTCTGCGTTTTGCGATTCGTGAAGGTGGACGTACAGTTGGCGCAGGCGTTGTTGCTAAAATACTTGCATAAATAATACAGGTAAGCATTTTATTAAGTTATTGCAGGCCAGTGGCTCAACTGGCAGAGCAGCGGTCTCCAAAACCGCGGGTTGGGGGTTCGAGTCCCTCCTGGCCTGCCATAAATAATGCTATTGAAAGGCGCGTTAATCTATGTTAGACTGACGCGCCTTTTTTGTATAAATTTAATTAACCAAGGGTTCCTCGTGACTGAAAAGCAAGAGTTAAAAAGTAAGCCGAATAAAGCGCAGGCGACTAAGTCTGGTACAGGTGCTAACAACAAGCTGAAGTGGTTGGTAGTTATACTGTTGGTGCTAGCTATGGTCGTTGCTAATGTCTATTTTTCAGAAATCGCGGTTGCTATTAGAGCAGCTGGTTTTATCGTGATTGCCGCTGCATTGTTATTCTTTGCAAAAACGACCACTCAAGGTGAGCTTGCTTGGGGCTTTATTAAAGACTCTCGGACTGAGATGAGAAAAGTGGTGTGGCCAACACGTAAAGAAACTGTAAATACCACTATGATCATTGTGGCAGTCGTGTTAGTAGCTGCGCTGATATTGTGGCTTTTTGACAGCCTATTTATGTATCTAGTTCGTTCAATATTGTCGATATAGGAGCTATTATGTCGGATCAAATTTCTAAGCGTTGGTATGTGATACAAGCTTATTCTGGCTATGAAAAGCGCGTAAAATCTCAAATTGAGGAGCGTATTGAATTAGCAGGCTTGGCTGACTTTTTTGGGGAAATATTAGTGCCCACAGAAGAAGTGGTTGAAATGAAGTCTGGACAAAAAAGAAGAAGCGAGCGGAAATTTTTCCCAGGTTACGTACTGATTCAAATGGATATGAATGAAGAGACGTGGCAGTTGATTCGTCGAGTTCCGCGTGTCTCAGGTTTTATCGGTGGCACGAGTGAAAAACCAACCCCTATTTCAAATCAAGAAGTGGATCGGATTTTGAATTCGCTAAAACAGGGTTCGGAGACAATGAAGCCTCGAACCTTGTTTGATGTGGGTGAAGTGGTGAGAGTGCTAGATGGTCCTTTTGCTGATTTTACTGGCATTGTAGAAGATGTTAATTATGAGAAAAGTCGAGTTCAGGTGGCGGTGTCTATTTTTGGTCGCTCAACCCCTGTTGAGCTTGAATTTTCTCAAGTTGAGAAGGACACATAGTCCGTAAGTAAACCATGGGGAGCCTTGTATTAAGGCGTATGCACCCAAACGAAGGAGTAAAAAATGGCTAAGAAAGTACAAGCGTACATTAAGCTGCAGGTGAAAGCTGCTCAAGCAAACCCAAGTCCACCAATCGGCCCAGCATTGGGTCAACATGGTGTAAATATTATGGAGTTCTGTAAAGCATTTAATGCGCAAACTCAATCACTAGAGCCGGGTGCGCCTGTGCCGGTTGTGATTACAGTTTATGCAGACCGTAGTTTTACATTTACAATGAAAACACCACCGGCTTCATTTTTGCTAAAAAAAGCGGCAAAAATTAAATCTGGCGCGTCTAACCCATCCAAAGAAGTGGTAGGAAAAGTAACGCGTGAACAGCTGGAAGAGATCGCTAAAGTTAAAGATGCAGACTTAACGGCAGCAGATTTGGACGCAGCAGTTAGAACTATTGCAGGTTCTGCTCGCAGTATGGGTCTAAATGTTGAGGGAGTAACTAATGACTAAATTATCTAAAAGAATGAAAATGATCTCTGAGAAAGTTGAATCTCTGAAGCAATATGATGTTGTTGAAGCATTTGACCTTTTGAAGTCCGTTTCAAGTGTTAAGTTTAACGAAGCTGTAGATGTCGCAATTAATTTGGGCGTTGACCCTCGTAAATCTGATCAAGTTGTGCGCGGTGCTTCTGTCTTGCCACATGGCACAGGTAAAACCGTGCGTGTCGCTGTTTTTACGCAGGGTCCAAATGCTGAAAAAGCAAAAGAAGCGGGCGCTGATTTGGTGGGTATGGATGACCTTGCTGCGGACATAAAAAAGGGCGAGATTAACTTTGATGTTGTTATCGCTTCTCCTGACGCAATGCGTGTTGTAGGTCAATTGGGTCAAATTCTTGGACCTAAAGGTTTAATGCCGAACCCTAAAGTTGGTACGGTGACGCCAGATGTAGCGACAGCTGTGAAAAATGCTAAGTCCGGTCAAGTGAGATATCGCGTTGATAAAGCTGGTATTGTTCATACTACTATTGGTAAAGCTGATTTTAATGCGAATGCATTGAAAGAGAATTTAGAGCTTCTAATGACAAACTTGAAGAAAGCTAAGCCTGCCAATGCTAAAGGCATTTACTTTAAAAAAGTGACTGTTTCAACGACAATGGGCCCTGGGTTATCACTAGACATAGGTTCGTTAGTGGTGTAGAATGCACCACCTTAAAAGTTTCTTTGGGTGTCGTTGCTCTGTAGTGGGGCGGTGATGTCAAAGACCGTAGGGGCGCTTAGTGCTTGTCATTGAGGGCTTAATGTAAAACCCTACGCAGGCGGCGATGACCTGATTGGATTAATCTTATCAGTTATTTACCGTTTTTATAAACGTAGACAAGAGAGGATTAGCAGATGGCGCTAAAACTTGAAGACAAAAAAATGATTGTTGCTGAAGTAGGCGATGCCGCTTCTTTGGCATTGTCTGCGGCAGTAGCCGACTATCGTGGTTTAACTGTGGGGCAGATGGATGCTCTACGGTCTAAAGCGCGTGAGTCTGGTGTGTATCTTAGAGTTGTTCGTAATACTTTGGCGCGTCGTGCGGTTGAGGGAACGGATTTCGAATGCATGCAAAGTGCATTTGTAGGTCCTTTAGTCCTTGCTTTCGCAAACGAAGAGCCAGGTGCAGTTGCAAAGTTGTTTAAAGATTTTGCAAAAGAATGCGATAAGATTTCAGTAAAACATTTGTCAATGGGTGGCGAACTTTATGGTCCAGAGAAGTTAGATGAAATGTCTAAGCTTCCAAACCGTGAACAAGCGCTTTCCATGTTGTGCAATGTTATGCAGGCACCAATTACCAAACTTGTACGTACATGCAATGAGATACCAACTCAAGCTGTACGTGTATTCGCTGCTGTACGCGATACCAAATAATCATAAATAATAAGTAAACATAGCTTGATAGGAGTTATTAAAATGGCAATTACAAAAGAAGATATCTTAAACGCTGTTGCAGAAATGAGTGTAATGGATGTTTGTGATCTAGTATCAATGATGGAAGAAAAATTCGGTGTTTCAGCGGCTGCCGCTGTTGCTGTTGCTGGACCAGCTGCTGGCGGTGACGCTGGTGAAGCTGCTGCTGAGCAAACTGAATTTAATGTTGTTATGACAAGCTTTGGCGCAACTAAAATTGCGGTAATCAAAGCGGTTCGTGCGGCAACTGGACTTGGTTTGAAAGAAGCTAAAGCCGCTGTCGAAAGCGCACCTGCTGCAATAAAAGAAGGCGTTTCTAAAGACGAAGCTGAAGAGTTGAAAAAAGCGCTTGAAGAAGCGGGTGCTACGGTTGAGCTTAAATAAAATTTAGCTTAACATTATTATACACAGATAAGGTCGCTGGTTTACCAGTGGCCTTTTGTGCTATTTACCATAAGCTGATTTATGAGCTTAAACAATTTCCTTTAAGTAGGACCCAAAAGCATAATCCCCTTTTGGAATGTTTGATGATTAATTTTTAACAATAATCATAGGAATGCCTGATGACATACTCTTACGTTGAGAAGAAAAGAATCCGTAAAGAATTTGGTAAAATACCAAATATTATCGATGTACCATATTTATTATCTGTTCAAATGGAGTCCTATCGCGACTTCTTACAACAAGACATAAGCCCAGAAAATAGAAAGCCTATGGGTTTGCAGGCAGCATTTATGTCTGTTTTCCCCATTAAAAGTGTTTCTGGCTATTCAGAATTGCATTTTGTGAGCTACCGATTAGGTAAGCCAGTTTTTAATGAAAATGAATGTCGTATTCGTGGCATTACTTACGCGTCACCGTTACGTGTGAAACTACGCTTGGTGATTTATGATCGGGAAACTAAGCTAGAAGATCAAGTTGTTAAAGATATAAAAGAACAAGAAGTTTATATGGGTGAAATCCCATTAATGACAGACAATAGTACTTTCGTGATTAATGGCACGGAACGAGTTGTTGTTTCTCAATTACATCGCTCTCCAGGCGTGTTTTTTGACCACGATCGAGGCAAAACACATTCTTCTGGGAAAATTTTACATTCTGCGCGTGTGATTCCTTATCGTGGCTCATGGTTGGATTTAGAGCTTGACCCGAAAGATTTGCTGTATGTCAGAATTGATAGAAGACGTAAGCTTCCAGGTACTGTGCTTCTCAAAGCAATGGGTTATACCGTTAAAGAGATTATATCAGAATTTTATAATGCCATGCCCTTTACCTTTAAGGGTGGCGATATTTTAATGGCCATTACGCCAAGTAAGTTAAAAGGACAAACTGCGCCTTTTCTTATTTCAAATGCAAAAGGGAAAGTTATTGTCGAAGAAGGCAAACGGATTAATGCAAAACATATTAAGCAACTTGAAAAAGATAAAGTATCTAAACTTGTGGTGCCAGAATCCTATGTTTTGGGGCGTGCACTTTATAGTGATATTGCCGATCCGACTACGGGTGAGTTGTTGGCATCTGTGAATGATGAAATAACCCCAAGTTTGTTGGATGATTTGCGGGATAAAGAAATTGCTGGATTTGAAACTATTTACAGTAATAACCTTGATTCAGGAACCTATATTTCAGATACGCTACGAGTTGATGTGTGCGCGAATCAACTAGAAGCATTAGTGGAAATATATCGTATGATGCGCCCAGGTGAGCCACCAACGAAAGATTCTGCAGTGACATTGTTCGAAAATCTTTTCTTTAAAAGTGATCGCTATGACTTATCTGCTGTCGGCCGGATGAAATTTAACCGCCGCATGGGTCGTGATACGGATGAAGGCGAAAGCATATTAAGTAAGCAAGATGTTGTTGATGTGATTAAAACATTGCTTGATATTCGAGATGGACGTGGTGACGTGGATGATATTGATCATCTAGGAAATCGTCGTATTCGTGCGGTAGGTGAAATGACAGAAAATCAATTCCGTATTGGTTTGGTTCGTGTGGAGCGTTCTGTGAGAGAGCGTTTATCTATGGTTGATCGTGATAATGCGATGCCCCAAGATCTAGTCAATGCGAAACCTATTTCAGCCGCAGTGAAAGAGTTTTTTGGTTCGGGTGCATTGTCGCAGTTTATGGATCAAGATAACCCACTTTCTGAAGTCACTCATAAACGTCGTATTTCAGCACTTGGACCAGGCGGTCTTTCGCGTGATCGAGCAGGATTTGAAGTGCGTGATGTGCATGCAACTCATTATGGACGTTTATGCCCAATTGAAACACCTGAGGGCCCCAATATTGGTTTGATTAACTCGCTTGCTTGTTATGCAAGAACCAATTCTTATGGCTTCCTTGAAGCGCCTTATCGCAAGGTAGTTGATGGTGTTGCAACAGATGAAATTGAATATTTATCAGCAATTGATGAAGGCATCTCTGTAATTGCACAGGCTTCTGCGACGTTGGATAAAAATAACCGGCTTGTAGATGAGTTGATTCCAGCGAGATCTAAAGGTGAAGCGGTTTTAACAACGTCTGATCAAGTACAATACATGGACGTTTCTACGAAGCAAATGGTTTCAGTCGCAGCAGCATTAATTCCATTCTTGGAACACGATGATGCAAACAGGGCCTTAATGGGTTCAAACATGCAACGACAAGCGGTACCAACCCTTAAGGCGGACAAACCTCTAGTGGGAACAGGTATGGAGCGTATTGTTGCGCGTGACTCAGGGACTTGTATCTCGGCCAAAAGAAGTGGTTTAATCGAGTTTGTGGATAGTGGTCGTATTGTGATTCGTGTTGATGATAAAGAGATTCAAGATGGTGATTCTTGGGTTGATATTTACAACCTAACAAAATTCAGACGCTCTAATAAAAACACCTGTATTAACCAACGCCCTATCGTAAAGGTTGGAGATAAAGTTAAACGTGGTGATATTATGGCGGATGGTTCATCTACCGATTTAGGTGAGCTTGCATTAGGACAAAATATGTTGGTGGCATTTATGCCATGGAATGGTTTTAACTTTGAGGATTCTATTTTAGTTTCTGAGCGCGCAGTTGAGCAAGATCGCTATACAAGTGTGCATATCGAGGAACTCACTTGTATTGCAAGAGATACGAAACTTGGGCCAGAAGAAATTACCGCAGATATTCCAAACGTTAGTGAAAGTGCGCTAACAAAGCTTGATGAAGCTGGTATTGTTCATGTGGGTGCTGAAGTGAAGCCTGGTGATATTTTGGTTGCTAAAATTACACCAAAAGCAGAAACGCAATTGACACCAGAAGAAAAACTTCTACGTGCGATTTTTGGTGAAAAAGCCTCTGATGTGAAAGATTCTTCTTTGAGGGTTTCTTCAGGCACTTACGGAACGATTATTGATGTTAAAGTCTTTACACGTGATGGTGTTGAAAAGGACTCAAGAGCAGTTGCGATTGAAGAGCATGAGCTTACCCGTATTCGCAAAGACTTGAAGGATGAATATCGCATCATTGAGGGAGCAGTTAGAGTATTGCTGTCAAAAACTTTGTTAGGTCAAAAAGCGGTTTCAGGGCCAGCAGGCCTTAAGAGTGGCCAAGAAATTACGGCAGAGTATTTGGATGCTTTAGAATCGAACGATTGGTTTAATGTTCGAGTGGATGATGAAGCGATCTTATCGCAAGTTCAAAAGGCAAAAGAACAGATTGAATCTGCGCGTCATACTTTTGACGTAAAGTTTGAGGAGCAGCGTAAAAAGCTAGTACAAGGCGATGATTTGGCACCAGGTGTTCTCAAGATTGTGAAAGTGTATATGGCCGTAAAACGTCGTATCCAGCCAGGTGATAAAATGGCGGGTCGTCATGGTAACAAAGGGGTTGTCTCTAGAATATTACCAGTAGAAGACATGCCATATATGGCCGATGGAACCTCAGTTGATATTGTATTGAATCCACTGGGTGTGCCTTCTCGAATGAACGTTGGTCAGATATTAGAGACGCACATGGGCTTAGCTGCACGTGGTTTGGGTCAAAAAATTGATGCGATGCTGCAAACAAAAGCAAAGGCTAAAAGTGTCAGAGCATTATTAGATGAGGTGTACAACACGATTGGTGATAAAACGGTAGATCTAAAATCTTTTAATGATACTGAGGTATTAACCTTAGCTGAAAACTTGCGCAAAGGCGTTCCGATTGCAACCCCTGTTTTTGATGGTGCAAAAGAAGAAGATATCAAAGCATTGCTTAAATTGGGTGGCTTGCCAGAAAGTGGTCAAATGACGCTTTATGACGGACGTACTGGGCAGAGATTTGATCGTGATGTCACGGTTGGCTATATGTATATGTTGAAACTTGATCATTTAGTCGATGACAAAATGCATGCACGTTCAACCGGCTCTTATAGTCTTGTCACACAACAACCATTGGGCGGGAAAGCGCAGTTTGGTGGACAAAGATTTGGTGAAATGGAGGTATGGGCACTAGAAGCCTATGGTGCCTCTTACACACTAAGAGAAATGTTGACAGTTAAATCGGATGATGTGGTTGGGCGAACTCGTATGTATAAGAGTATCGTTGATGGCGATCACAAGATGGATGCAGGCTTACCAGAATCCTTTAATGTATTGATGAAAGAAGTGCGTGCACTAGGCATCGATATGGAATTGGAGTCTGATTAACCCCATTCGTTTAACTACTAATTTGACTAGCATGCTGATTTTATTCAGCTTTAGTTTGAACCATTTCAAACAATAGGAGTATAACCTTGAAAGATTTACTTGGAATTATCAAGCAACAAGGTAAAACAGAAGAGTTTGACCGTATTCGAGTATCATTAGCGTCTCCAGACATGATTCGCTCTTGGTCTTATGGTGAAGTAAAAAAACCTGAAACCATCAATTATCGTACTTTCAAACCAGAAAGAGACGGTTTGTTTTGTGCAAAAATTTTTGGACCCGTAAAAGATTATGAATGCTTATGTGGTAAATATAAACGCCTAAAGCATCGTGGTATTATTTGTGAGAAATGTGGCGTTGAAGTGACACAATCTCGTGTTCGTCGTGATCGCATGGGTCATATTGATTTGGCATGTCCTGTTGCACATATTTGGTATTTAAAATCATTGCCATCACGTATTGGTATGTTGTTAGACATGACCTTGCGTGATATTGAGCGTGTTTTGTACTTTGAATCTTATGTGGTAACAGATCCTGGCATGACTTCTTTTGAGCGTGGGCAACTACTTGCTGAAGAAACTTATCTTGACGCGCTTGAAGAGCATGGCGATGAGTTTGAAGCTTTAATGGGTGCGGAAGCGATTCAAAAATTATTACTTGCTTTGGATTTGCCTGCAGAGATTGAAGTGATCCGTGAAGAAATTCCGGCAACAAATTCTGAAACGAAGCTTAAAAAATTAACAAAAAGATTGAAGTTGTTAGAAGCTTTTGCGGCGTCTGGCAACAAGCCTGAGTGGATGATTATGACAGTTTTGCCTGTCTTACCACCAGACTTACGTCCTTTGGTACCTCTGGATGGGGGTCGTTTTGCGACTTCTGACCTGAACGACCTCTATCGTCGTGTTATTAACCGTAACAACCGTTTAAGACGTTTGCTTGAGTTAAATGCCCCAGATATTATCGTTAGAAATGAAAAACGTATGTTGCAAGAGTCTGTAGATGCGTTGCTGGATAATGGTCGTCGTGGACGTGCCGTTACGGGGTCTAACAAGCGTGCATTAAAATCACTTGCTGACATGATTAAAGGTAAGCAAGGTCGTTTCCGTCAGAATCTACTAGGTAAACGTGTGGATTATTCAGGGCGTTCAGTGATTGTGGTTGGTCCAACATTGAGATTACATCAGTGTGGGTTACCTAAAAAAATGGCATTAGAATTATTTAAACCGTTTATTTTTAGCAAGCTTGAAAAGCATGGACATGCAACAACGATTAAAGCGGCTAAAAAGATGGTGGAACGTGAGGAAGCTGTTGTTTGGGATATCTTAGACGATGTAATTCGTGAGCATCCAGTGCTACTTAACCGTGCTCCAACTTTGCATAGACTTGGGATTCAGGCTTTTGAGCCAATACTGATTGAGGGTAAAGCCATTCAGTTGCATCCGCTTGTTTGTACCGCATTTAACGCGGATTTCGATGGAGATCAAATGGCGGTACACGTACCGTTGACAATAGAAGCTCAGTTAGAATCTCGTGCGCTAATGATGTCTACGAATAATATATTGTCACCTGCGAGTGGTGCGCCTGTTATTTGCCCGACACAAGATATTATTCTTGGGTTGTATTATATGACACGTGAGCGTTTGGAGGCAAAAGGTCATGGCAAGCTATTTTCAGATCTTATGCAGGTACAACGTGCCTATCACGCAGGTGTTTTAGACTTACATGCAAAAGTAAAAGTGCGTATTGATCATCGCGTTCTCAACGAAAAAGGCGAGTACGAAGATGAAAAAGGGATCATGGAGACAACTGTAGGTCGTGCCTTACTTTCTGATATTTTGCCAGAAGGTTTACCTTATGCTCTAATCAATAAAGCAATGACGAAGAAAACGGTTTCTCAAATTATTGATCAATGCTATCGTCGTCTTGGAACGAAGGCGACAGTCGTTTTTGCCGATCAACTGATGTATATGGGTTTCCATTATTCAACACGTTCAGGTATTTCTATTGGGATTAATGATCTTATTATTCCAGAAGAAAAAGTTGAAATTCTTGCTGATGCAGAAGGACAAGTCAAAGAGATTGCAGAGCAATATGCTAGTGGCCTCGTGACACAAGGTGAACGTTATAACAAAGTTATTGATATTTGGTCTCGTGCAAATGAAAAAGTTGCTAAGGCAATGATGGATGTGATCGAAAAAGAAAAAATCACAACGACTTCAGGTAAGGAGATAGAGCAAGAGTCTTTTAATGCGGTCTATATGATGGCAGATTCTGGTGCTCGTGGTTCGGCAGCTCAAATTCGTCAGCTCGCTGGAATGCGTGGTTTGATGGCGAAGCCAGATGGCTCTATTATTGAAACACCGATTACGGCAAACTTCCGTGAAGGCCTCTCTGTTTTACAGTATTTCACCTCTACTCATGGTGCTCGTAAAGGTCTTGCCGATACGGCATTAAAAACGGCAAACTCAGGTTATCTAACACGACGTCTTGTGGATGTTGCGCAAGATCTTGTGATTATCGAAGAAGATTGCGGAACGTCTAACGGGCTTTATATCTCAGCACTAATTGATGGTGGTGATATTGTTGTCGCCATTGGGGAGCGCGTACTTGGGCGTATTACGGCAGAGCCAGTCTTTAAGCCAGGCACTAAAGAGATACTCATTGATGTGGGCGCTTTAATTGATGAAAACTATGTTGATTTGATTGAAGAGCATAGTATCGATATCATCAAAGTCCGTTCATCACTGACTTGTGAAACCAGAAGAGGGTTATGCTCATCTTGTTATGGTCGAGATCTCGCTCGTGGACATAAAGTCAATATGGGTGAAGCCGTTGGTGTTATTGCTGCGCAATCCATTGGTGAACCGGGTACTCAGCTAACAATGCGTACTTTCCATATTGGTGGAGCGGCCTCTCAGGAAGCGCTTGATAACCAGGTCCAAACCAAAAATGCAGGAAAAATTCGCTTTAATAACTTAAAAACAGTGAAAAATAAAGATGGAAATCTAGTCGTTGTTTCTCGTTCAGGGACTTTGGCGGTTATTGATCAATATAATCGTGAAAGAGAAATACACAAGCTGCCTTATGGTGCGGTGTTACCAGTAAAAGATGGTAAGAAGATTGCTCAAGGCGCAATTGTTGCAAATTGGGATCCTCATACACATCATGTTATTACTGAGGTGGCAGGGCGTGTTCAATTCGTTGACTTTATGGATGGTTTGTCTATAAACCACCAAATAGATGAGTTAACTGGACTGAGCTCAATTGTTATTACCGACCCACAAACCAGTGGCGGACGTGATTTGAAGCCAATGATTCGTTTGATTGATGAAGCAGGCGAAGAGCTTTGTTTCCCAAATACGAACATTCCTGCAAGTTATTTCTTGCCAAAAGGTGCGATGCTAAACCTTGAAAATGGTGCAAAAATCGAAGTGGGTGATGTGCTGGCGCGTATTCCACAAGAAGGTTCTAAAAACAAAGATATTACTGGTGGTTTGCCTCGTGTTGCTGATTTGTTTGAAGCACGTAAACCGAAAGATGCCGCTATTCTTGCTGAAGTTTCAGGTGTTGTGAGCTTTGGTAAAGAAACCAAAGGCAAGCGTCGATTGGTTCTTTCACAAGAGGGTGCAGATCCAGTTGAAATCATGATTAATAAATGGCGCCATATTAGTGTCTTTGAAGGTGAATCCGTTGAACGTGGTGAAATTATTTCTGAAGGACCATTGGATCCGCATGAAATTTTGCGTTTAAGAGGCGTCATCGCTTTGGCAAATTACATTGTGAATGAGATTCAGGATGTATACCGCTTGCAAGGGGTTGGCATTAACGATAAGCACATTGAAACGATCTTGCGTCAAATGTTGCGTAAGGTTGTGATTACCGCAACAGGTGAAAGTAACTATGTAGTGGGTGAGCAAATTGAGATGGTTCAAGCTTTAGAAGCAAATGATTTGCTTCGAGAAGAAGGTAAATTAGAAGCCATATTTTATCCAATTTTATTGGGTATTACTAAAGCTTCTCTTTCTACAGAATCATTCTTGTCAGCGGCTTCATTCCAAGAGACAACCAGAGTACTTACTGAAGCCTCAGTAAGTGGTAGCTTTGATCAATTACGTGGTCTGAAAGAAAATGTTCTTATTGGACGTTTGATTCCAGCAGGTAGTGGATTGGCGCATCACTTTGATCGTCGTCGTAAGCGTTTGGAAGAAATTGAATTAGAAGAAAATGGTCCAAGCATGGATGAGGTTGAAATGGCATTGAGTGCAGCATTGAATGCTGGGAGCTTTGATGTTGACGACCTTTCAGGTGAGGATGCGCAACAATAAAATGATAATGGAGGTTTTCCTCTACTTATTTGTTATACTCAAAAGGGACTTAGGTCCCTTTTTTATGGGTTAGAATTTTAACTTAAACGGAGAAAAATATGAGAGTTCTTTGGTGGTTGTTCTTATTAATCATTTTTATAATCGTAGTTACTTTTTCAGTATTGAATTCACAAGTCGTTATTTTATATTACTTTGTAGGTCAAATAAGCCTACCTTTAGCCATTCCGGTTGTGGGGGCATTCGTGCTCGGTGGATTGTTGGGCTTACTGGTTGGGTTTTGCCGTGGCGCTTGTCGTTCTAAAAAGAATAAGAAAAATAATGCATGATCGTTTTAGGGATTGAGACATCTTGTGATGAAACAGGTGTTGCCATTTATGATACGGTGACCAAGAGGTTGCTGGCAGACTGCCTTTATTCACAGATTGCATTACACGCGGAATATGGTGGGGTTGTGCCTGAATTGGCTTCTCGTGATCATATTCAAAAGCTCACTCCATTGTTACAAGAGGCGATAAAACAAGCAAACTTAAAGGTATCTGATTTAGATGGCATTGCTTATACGGCAATGCCTGGACTTGTCGGAGCATTAATGGTGGGCGCAGCTTTCGCAAAAAGCTTGGCTTTTTCTTTAAAAATTCCAGCCATTGCTGTACATCACTTAGAAGGGCATTTATTAGCCCCTTTTTTAGATAATAGTGTAAATATTGAATACCCGTTTGTTGCATTATTGGTTTCTGGTGGCCACAGTCAGTTAATTGAAGTGAAAGCTTTTGGTGATTATAATGTTTTGGGCGAATCTATTGATGATGCGGCAGGCGAAGCTTTTGATAAAACGGCTAAAATGTTAGGTTTACCTTATCCTGGAGGACCTTATTTGGCGAAGCTTGCCGAAGAAGGGATTTCTGGAAAGTATCGTTTCCCTAGACCCATGACCGATCGCCCTGGACTAGACTTTAGCTTTAGTGGGCTGAAAACGGCCGTTTTAAATGCATGGAATAAGTTAGAAGGCACTGCTCAAACACACCAAAGTAAAGCAGACATTGCACTTTCTTTTCAAGAAGCGGTAGTGGATACTATTGGTATTAAGAGTCGTCGAGCGTTAAAGCAAACCGCGTTGAGCCGGCTGGTCGTAGCGGGTGGGGTGAGTGCAAATAAGGCGTTGCGAGAGAATCTTGCAACCCTTGGTATGCAGCATAATTTCAAGGTTTTTTATCCGCAACAAGCTTATTGTACGGATAATGGCGCAATGATTGCTTTGGCGGGTGCGTTAAGATTGGAAGCCGGTTTTAAAGATAATGATTTGAGTATTATGGTGAAGCCTCGTATGGATATTACAGATTCATTTTATGCTGCATCATAAGGGAGTCCCAGTGATGAAAAAAGTAGATTTGATTGTTTTTGCAGGTTGGGTTTTGCCAATAGCACCTCAAAACAAGGTCTTAAAAGACCATGCCATAGCAGTGTCGGATGGGGAAATTATAGAAATTAGTCCTGCTTTAGAAATTGAAAATAAATACCAAGCACGCACATTTGTTAGATTACCAGGGCATGTTGTTTTACCAAGTTTTATTAATACGCATACACATTTAGCCATGAGTTATTTTCGTGGGCTAGGCGATGATCTCCCTTTTATGTCTTGGTTAAAAGACTATGTTTGGCCTGCTGAGTCTGCAACAGTGAGTGTGGATTTTGTTAATGATGCGACCCGCCATGCGGTTGTTGAGTGTATTAGAAGTGGTGTTTCTTGTGTAAATGATCACTATTTTTTTGAAAATGAAGTGGCGAATATTCTTTCAAGTGTGGGACTTAAGGGGCTTGTAAGTAACTGTATTTTTAATTTTGGGACACCTTGGGCAGAAAGTGCGGAGGTATGTTTTGAGCAAAGCTTAAGTTTGCAACGGCATACGGCGGCGATGAAGAGTATTCATGCTGCCTTAGGTCCCCATTCGCCCTATGGTACCGATGATGAAATTATGGCGCGCTGTGCTGAACTGTCTAAAAACCACCAGTTAAAAATTCATATTCATTTACATGAGTCTCGAGCTGAAATTGAGAATTTTACGGAAATTCATGGGATGTCTCCAATTCAATATTATGACTCAAAAGGTTGGTTGAACAAGTGTTTTATAGCGGTTCATGCGGTTCATTTAAGCGATGAGGATATAGATATTTTGGCAAAATCGGGGGCATCTGTCGTGCATTGCCCTGAGTCCAATATGAAAATAGGAAATGGCATCGCTCCAATCCAAAAACTATTAGACCGAGGGGTAAATGTGGCATTGGGAACAGATGGTGCTGCCAGTAATAATGATCTTGATATGATTGGTGAGATGAGAAGTGCGGCTTTTTTAGCAAAGGTATCTACTGAAGATTCTACACATTTATCAGCAGAAACAGTTCTTGAAATGGCGACGATAAACGGAGCAAGAGCACTAGGGCTTGAGCAGACTATTGGCTCCTTAGAAAGAGGGAAATCAGCCGACTTTATCGCCATTGACTTAAATCGCGCTGAGACACTTCCTGTTTATAATCCCATCTCTCAAATTGTATATGCTGCTTGCCGTGAACAAGTGACGGATATGTGGGTTTCTGGAAAACCGATCATGCGTAATCGATGCTTGTTGAGTATTTGTGAACAAGAAGTGTTGCAGCGCCAGCTAATATGGCAGAATAAAGTACAAGAGGCGGTTGCTTCAAATTAAAATTTATTGATTGAGTGTATCGTTGGTGTTGGTTAATTATCTAAGGAAATGATTTCCGGTAGTTATAAGGAACTATGGCTGAATTGTTTTCTGTTTTTTAGTTAGAATCATCAGTTCATCACTGCCTACATAGTCTAAAACTTTATTTAACCAACGTTTAGATTCTTTTCCATTGGTTTGATGATGGTTGAAGTATTGAAGAAAATCGGGCGCTTGTGAAAAGCCTCTTTGAGTGGCTAGTTTTAAAATTGATCGTAATATATGCATAGCCGCTTTGCGTTTACGTCCTTCACTATGAAAGGCAAGTCTTATCACCTGACTGATGGTTTGCAGCGGTGAAAGAATCATACTTGAAACATCCATTCTTAATACTCCTTTTGATTTTAAGCCATATAAAAAACTCAAGAGATGATTTTAGTATAGGACTAAATTTGCCGTACTAAAATAAAGGTATGTAATAAAATGATTCAAATCAATCTTTAGTAATTCTGTCGGCGTCATGTGATCGACTTGTTCGCCACATATTGTTAGAATATCCTGCATTCATATTGGCATTGAAAGACGTTATGTCAGATTCGGAAATTGAAAAACAACAAAAGAAATTAGCTAGCCGTTGGCTGAAGGCTACAGCAAAAGAAGCCAAATTATGGGTGATGCTTACGGTTGGTATTGGTCTTTTAAGCGGTTTACTTTTAATTTTACAAATGTATTTATTATCACATATCGCTTATGCCGCATATGTCAAATCTCAATCCGTTAATACCTTGATCAATTATTTTGTTGGTATTGGTATTATTGTATTAGTGCGAGCAGGCCTCTCTTGGGCGAAGGAAGTAGTCAGTTTTCAGACGTCAGCCAAAGTAAGAAGCAGCTTGCGGCAGAATATATTGGCTCATATTAATCAATTAGGTCCAGTGTCAGCTGGTAAGTTGCCAACAGGGCAGCTGGTGAGCTCTGTGATTGAGCAGGTGGAAGGAGTACATAAATTTTTAGTGTATTATTTGCCTCAAATGAGTATTGCGGTCTTGATTCCTATTGCAATCTTGATTTTTGTTTTTCCGGTGAGCATTGTTAGTGGTATTATTTTCATTATCTGTGCACCATTGATTCCTCTATTTATGGCACTGGTGGGAATGGGTGCAGCTTCTATACATCAAAAACATTTTCAATCTTTGGCGCGAATGAGTACACATTTTTTGGATGTGATTCAAGGTTTGATCACCTTGAAGCTCTTCGGGAAAGGAAAAGCACAAGCAGATAAAATATTTGATGTGTCTGATGAATATCGTCAAAAAACGATGAGCGTGTTGCGTATTGCCTTTTTGTCTTCAGCTGTTCTTGAAGTGTTTGCTGCGGCTTCTATTGCTTTATTGGCGATTTATTTAGGGCTTGGTTTTATTAATTTAGGCACGGATAACACGATGTGGTGGACACTATCAGGAGTCACCTTGCAAGGAGCTTTATTTATTCTGTTGCTTGCGCCTGAATTTTTTTTACCCTTGCGAGAGTTAGGCACGCATTACCATGCCAGAGCAGAGGCGATTGGCGCGGCGATTGAAATAAAGAAAGTGCTTGATTTGAAAAGAGATAATACAGATTCCTTTGTGCAAACTTTATGGCAGGCATCACCAGAAATCGGATTGCGCTTTGAAAGAGTGAGCGTTGACTATAATCGAGGTGTGATAAAGGCTTTGAGTGAGATTTCTTTCGAGATAAAACCAGGTGAAAAAGTGGCGATTGTGGGCCCAAGCGGAGCAGGAAAAACCACTCTTCTAAATACATTACTTGGGTTTGTTTCCCCTTCATCAGGGCATGTTTATGCAAATACTCAGGATATCAATAAGGTTGCTCCTAGCTCGTGGTATGCTGCGCTCAGTTGGCTCGGACAAAATCCGATGCTTTTTAAAGGTTCTATTAAAGATAATTTACTTTTAGCCAAACCAAATGCAACTGTTTCCGAGTGTGAAAAAGCATTGGAGTTCGCGCAATTATCAGGAATGGTTTCGAGTTTACCATACGGCTTGGATACCCAAGTAGGGGAGCAAAATATGGGTCTATCTGGTGGGCAAGCTCAGCGGTTGGCTTTGGCAAGGATCTATTTAAAAGATACGCCTTTTTTGTTGCTGGATGAGCCGACTTCAAGTTTGGATGCCGATCATGAAGAAAATGTTTTAAATGCTTTATCACAGTTCTGGAAAAATAAGACGGTATTAATTTTAACGCATAGGTTGACTCTGTTAGAACGAATGGATCGGATTATCGTGCTTGAGAATGGTCAGATTGTTCAAGATGGACCATTGACCGCATTGCTTGCGGATGAATCTGGGTTGATGTCTCAATTATTTAATGCAAAAGGAGTATTATAAATGAAAGCGTTATTTCCTTTTATTAAACTCTTTAAAAAACAATTATGGTGGGTGATCCTAGGTATGGCGCTTTCTTATGCGACCATATTGGCAAGCATCGGCTTAATGACCCTTTCTGGTTGGTTTATCTCAGCCGCCGCCTACGCGAGTTTATCTTATAGTGCGGCGTCACAATTTAACTTCTTTTTGCCAGCGGCCGGAGTGCGATTTTTTTCATTGATGCGTATTGCAAATCGTTATGGTGAACGTGTCGTGACTCATGAGGCGACATTTAAAATTTTAACGGATATTCGAGTGTGGTTTTATAACAAATTAGAACCCTTGGCGCCTGCCCATTTAATGCGTTACCGTAGTGGCGATTTATTAAGTAAAATTGTCAATGATATAGATGCTCTAGACAATTTATATATTCGCGTATTAGCGCCCAGTATCGTGGTGATTTTTGTAGCAGCCTTTATCGGTGTGTTTTATAGTTTCTTTGATGCCTACATTGCATTATTTACCGTGATAGCAATGTTGGTTGCAGCCTTTTGTATTCCTTTTTTAGTTGGAATGTTGGCACGTAAAACGGGTAATAGCATTGCTCAAGTGAGCGCAGAATTGAAATCAGAAGTGGTTGAACATATCCAAGGTCTAGCGGAGTTAAAGGTTTTTGTTGCGGATGAGGCGCATCTTAAAAAACTTCAGGATCAAAATAAAGCACTTATTCGATTGCAACATAAAATGAGTATTTATGCGGGCATTGGATCAGGATTGATGACGGTTGCATTGGGCGTTACCTTAGTCGGGGTGGTCTGGATGGCGGTTGGACTAGTGTCCGCTGGGTCTTTGAGTGGAGCGATTATCGCTTTGCTTGGGTTGGGGACTATGGCTCTTTTTGAGGCAGTCATGCCAATTCCAGTTGCCTATCAGTATTTGGGCAGAACTGTGAGTTCTGCCAAACGTCTTTTAAAAGTTGTGGAAGATGAGCCGGAAGTTATTTTTAATGAGTGTGATAAGATTTCTTTAGAGCATTATGATATTCACTATGATCAAGTTGGTTTTTCCTATGAACAGGGTACCCCCGTTTTGAATAATGTCTCAACATCTATTGTAACAGGAAAAAAAGTGGCTATTTCAGGACATACGGGTTCAGGGAAATCAACTTTTATTCATTTGTTGGCACGATTCTGGGATTGCGATAGTGGCATGATTACCATTGGTGGTGTGAAAATAACAGATTTCTCAGAGGCGCAATTAAGGAACTTAATGACGGTTATTTCGCAAAAGCCTCATATTTTTAGTACAACGATAAAAGAAAATTTGGCGATTGCTAAACCTGAGGCATCTGAGGGTGAAATGATGGATGCTCTAGCACAAGTAGATTTAAAGCAATTTGTGCTAGATCTTCCTGATGGCATTCATACTTGGGCAGGTGAGAATGGTCGTGCGTTGTCGGGCGGGCAACAAAAGCGTTTGGCGCTAGCAAGAGCAATATTGAGAGATGGGCCCATTCTTGTTTTGGATGAGCCAACAGAGGGCTTAGATAGTATAACAGAATATAAAGTGGTGGAAGCACTTGAAAAGGTTATGCGTGGGAAGACGGTCTTATTGGTGACACACAATGAACGGCTAGCGCGTAGAATGGATGTTACTTTAAATTTTGAGCATGGTAAGATAGTTTCATCATAATTGTTTTATTGTATCAAAATGTCTATGGACTATATCACTGAGCTGCCAGAGGCACTCGCAAAAACATTGTGTAGAGATGATCTTTTCGATATTCAATCCATCAAGACCTTGACTACTTTAAAGCATGATGTGCTATTGTACTGGGGCGAACATAAATTCTTCAGTTTTGCCGAAGCGCTTTGCTTATTCTTATATAATATGGAGCAACAGGGCATTATTTTTTCAAAGGTAAAAAATATTGAGTCTGAGGGTTGTTATGATCATTATTTCCAACATTTATTAAATAATTGGTTGATGCCTCTTTCTGTCTCTATTCCCTTATTTGACGATAGTTTGTTGTTGAACGTAGATAAATATACGTTGGCGTTAAAATCATTAAAACAACGTTACCAACAGTTTTTATATGAGCTTGTTGAAAATGAAAAGCCACTAGAGTTGGTGGCTTGTTATCAGCATTGGTTAAAACTATGTGACCAAGTTTGGAAAAATTTGATTGAGGTTGAGTTACAGAAGAAACCTAGCCTGTAACTTCTTCTTGTTTTTTCTGCTGTTGATAAAGCATATCAAAATTGACAGGAGCGAGACACAGTTGTGGGAAGCCACCCTTTGAAATCATATCTGAAATCGCTTCTCTGGCATAAGGGTATAAAATACTTGGGCAAAATGCTTTGAGTGCATGGTCAAGCTGTGTTTCATCTAGGTTTGAAATAGTAAAGATACCAGCCTGTTGGACTTCTGTTTTAAAGGCTTCTTTCCCTTCACAAGAGACAGAACAGTTTACGGTAAGAATCACTTCATAGGTATGCTTTTCAGATAAGCCTGAGTGTTTGGTATTTAGCTGAATGTTAAGCTCAGGTTTCCATTCTGTTTTGAAGGCATCCGCACCAGAGGGGATTTCAAATGAAACATCTTTAACGTAGAGCTTATGGATTTGAAATTGTGCTTCTTCTGGATTTTGAGTTGTATCAGTCATTGGGTATCCTCGCTTATAATGTCAGTTTAAACAGTTTCTGTTTCAGCGTATTTCTTTAGTTTGCCAAGTTTATGTAATGCATACAAGTCATCACATCCACCTATATGCGTATCATTCAGAAAAATTTGCGGAACAGTATGAACGCCAGCTTTTGAAATCATCTCATCTCTTAGCGCGAGATTATTTTGAATCTGAATTTCTGTAAAGGGGATGTTAAGCTCGGTGAGTAATGCTTTTGCGCGAATACAGTACGGGCAAGTTGGTTTACTGTAAATAAAATTATGGGTGTCCATTTTTTTCTTTTCCTTTGATATTGTTAGCTTTTTTTTTCAGTAGGAAGACCGTCGATTTTCCATTGAGAGAGTCCACCACGTAAGATGCTTACTTTTTCAAAACCTGCAGTGGTTAAGATGGCATAGGCTGAGTTTGCATGTTGTCCAAGTTCGGCGTAGATGATGACAGGTGTCTGTTTATGTTTGTTAATGAACTTCGTGCTTTCCTTTAAACTACTAATGCTCGTGTTTAGCGCACCAACGATATGACCATTATTATATTCTTTTCCGTCCCTGACATCTAAGAAGATACCTTTTTCACGGTTGCTTAATGTGATGGCTTCTTGTGTTGTCACACTCTTTGCCGAATTCTTTTTTTGTGCAATTTCAAATGCGAGGTAAACCACAAGGAGCAAAACAAAGCCCAAACTTAACCATAGGTTTGCTGAAATAAAGGTAGATAAATTTTCCATTTTTTCTCTGTTGGAATATTTTAGATAGCGTAGTATACCGTTTTTATGTTCTATAGAAAAGTTGATTTGTCGTAACTTAATATGATTATTTTGCAATGATGATCGGTTTCAATCTATGATGATAGGTAATAAATGCTTGAGGTAGCTAAATTATGGAAAAATCCAGCATCATACCAATACTCAATAGCCAGTTTTCGATTAAACGGTTTTTAAGTTTATGCCTATTGTTGCTGGTGACCATTACCATTGTAATTATGGGTGGTTTGAATTTTTATCAAATAAGACAGCAGAATGAAAAGCTATTTAGAATGCAGATGGTTAATAGTGCTCGTGTGGTCGATGCATTGATCACCATGAATTTAAAAGATAAATCTTTACAGACACTATCCAAACTTTTACAAAGTACACCTTCGAATACAATCTCAAACGTGCAAACTAACCTGACGCCTCAGCGAGTTGAATTTAGTAATAATTATAAAGATTCCTTTGCTTTTCAGGTTTATAACCCAGAGGATGATATGGTGGTTTTGAGGTCATCGGGCGCACCCGATAAACCTATTATGCTGGATAAGGAAGGTTTTTCAAATCTGGCTATTCAGGGGCATAAGCTTAATGATAGTTGGTATGTGTTCAGTATGAACAGTCATTATAAGCCCTATCGAATTGTGGTTTTAGTCAATACGCAATTTAAGGAAAAAACTTTTTTGAATAATTTTTGGAGCGCGATTTGGGATCTTCTGGTCTTATATGCGCTTTTAGCGATGGCGACGGTTTTTATTGTGCAAGTGGCGCTGAGCCCTTTAGCAAAAATTCGCCAAGCACTGGCGGCTCGCGATCCGAGAAAATTAGAGTCTATCGAAGTGAGAAAGACGCCTATTGAAATTGTGCCATTATTGGATGAGTTAAATCATTTATTTCGACGGGTAAATAAGGTTTTAGAGCGTGAAAAACGTTTTACAGGAGATGCGGCACACGAACTAAAGACACCCTTATCAGCTTTAAAAACCCAAGCTGAAGTTGCTTTAAATTTAGATGATATTGAAGAGGTGAAGCAAAAGATTAAAAATATCATTTATAGCACAGATCAATATTTCAGAATCATTGAGCAATTATTAATACTCACAAGACTAGAGCCAACCCAAACTTTGCCTAATCTGGAGCGATTTGACTTGAATGAAGTTTTAGAATCATGGGCCATAGAGCTTGCACCTATCGCCATTGATAAAGATATAGAGTTGGAATTTATAGCACATGGAAAGCCGTTATTTATTCAAGGAAGTAAAACATTTATTGGAATTTTGGTTCGTAATTTATTAGATAATGCGATTCGCTATACCCCAAATGGTGGAATGGTTACGTTGATTAGTAGCCAACGTGATGGATATGCTAGAGTGAGGGTGGTCGATACTGGCGTTGGTGTTTCAGAAGAAAAGTTAAAGCGTATATTTGATCGTTTTTATCGTGAAATGGGGAATAGTGAGAGTGGGAGTGGACTAGGTCTCTCTATCGTTAAAGAGATTGTTCGCCTTCACCAAGGCCGAATTATGGCAAAGCAAGGCAAACAAGGAAAGGGTTTAGAGATGGATGTGTTGTTTAAGTTGGATAAATAGAGAGCGCTATAAAATTTATTTATTTATTTATGACTTGATTTGATTTGTATTCAATTATCCATAATATTATATGTGTGAACATTGTTTTGCTAGGATGCTATGATTACAAAAGAACAAAAAAGAATTCTTTCTATTTCCAGTTTGGGGGGATTGTTAGAATTTTATGATTTCATTATATATGCTTTATTGGCAGGCTATATTTCAACGATATTTTTTCCAAATGCCACGCCTCTAAATGCTTTGCTTGCCACTTTTGGAACTTATGCGGTAGGGTATTTTGCAAGGCCATTTGGTGGCATTATTTTTGGACATTATGGCGACAAGTATGGGCGTAAAAAAACCTTTGCAGTTTCAGTTTTAATTATGGCTTGTGCAACCTTGGGTATAGGGTTAATCCCGAGTTATGAATCTATTGGCATTTGGGCACCTATACTACTGCTGGTTTTTCGTTTATTGCAGGGGTTTTCCATCGGTGGAGAAATTCCAGGAGCGATTACCTATGTGAGTGAATCTATGCCAGAACAGCGTGGGTTTGGCACGGGGATCATATTTTGTTTTCTACTATGTGGATTGGTTTTGGGTTATATTGTTGAAGCCTTATTGCTAACCATTTTTAGCCACCAACAGATTTTAGATTGGGCATGGCGTTTACCTTTTTTTCTGGGTGGTTTTTTTGGGCTAATAGCCTATCAATTACGGAAGAAATTAGCAGAAATTTCACGGTTTGCTCCATTTATTACGGGTGAAGCAAAAACGCCATTGACCTATGTGGTAAAAAATCATTGGAGAGAAGTCATTGTTGCCACACTCCTAACTTCTTTTGGTGCAACGGTTATCGTTATTTTCTTTTTATTCCTACCAGCCTATTTGGGAAAAATATTGAGATATTCGATCGAAGGATTTGCTTGGACAAGTTCTATTGCGATGTTTGCAGCGGCCTTATTGTGTGTCGTATTTGGGAGAGCATCAGATAAAGGAGGGCGCATTAAAATCCTTTTCATTACGGTTGTATTGCTATTGATTTTTACTATGCCAATCATTAGGGCTTATATTCATCATATTGAAAATTACCATTTTGCGATTTTTATTAGCGCACTGTTATTAGGGTTCGTTTGGGGGAATATTCCTGCGATTTTATCAGAACTATTTCCTCAAAAAGTACGATACTCAGGAATTGGTCTTGCCTATAATTTAGGGTTCGCTGTTTTTGGTGGTTTAACGCCTTTGATCGCATTGACGTTGATTAAATATACGGGGCATGTTCAAGCGCCTGGTTATATTGTTATAACAGCTTCCTTGGTGTGCTTGTTATGCTTATTGTTTTTACCTAAATTGATGATCCATAAAGATTAATTCCTTTAGATTTCACTGCTTTTGGCAATGCGCAAGGTGTTTTTTGCAGCATGAAATCCTTGTCTTAGGTCGGCAATAAGGTCATCAATATTCTCTATGCCTACTGAAATCCGGATGAGGTTGTTGGGAATGGTCTGATCGTCATCTGAGATAGAGGCATGTGACATATAGCAAGGCAAACTTATGGTGCTTTTTAGGCTACCAAAACTAACCGATATGGAAAATAACTTTGTTGCTTCTACAATCGCTTTGGAAAAGGCTTTTGATTCGGTTTCAAAGGAGAGCACACCACCAGAACCTGTTGCTTGGTTTCGATGTGTCTGATAGCCTTCATGCCCCACTAATCTGGCATAATATACACGTTTGACAAGCGAATTATTGACTAAGTAGTTCGTGAGTTTAGTGGCATTTTCTTGTTGGCGTTCAAAACGAAGCGCAATGGTTTGTAAGCCTCGTATCAGTAACCATGAATCAAATGGCGCTAAAGCGGTACCCTCTGCATTCTGAATAAAAGTTAAATGGTTTGCAAAATAGGGGCTATTTGTGGTGACGACGCCAGCGCTTAAATCGCTGTGTCCCGAAAGATATTTTGTGGCAGATTGAATGACCACGTCAGCACCCAGTGACAAGGGTTTTTGAGCCCATGAAGACATCATGGAATTATCAATACAGAGTTGTAAGCCCAGTTGATCTTTGAGGGAAGCGATTTCTTTAATATCTGTGATATGTTGAAATGGATTAGAAGGGGTTTCAATCCAAAGTAGTTTGGTGTTTTTATTGATATATGAAATGATTTTCTCAGGATTTTTGGTGTTTACAAAATGTGTTTTGATATTTTGCTTCGCAAGCACTTGAGTAAAATAACGATGGGTACCGCCGTATACATCTAGGTTTGCAATAATTTCATCACCCGGTTCTAAAATGCGGCATATCGCACTAATTGATGCCATGCCAGTTGTAAACGTAAAGGCATGTTTGGCGTTATCCAAGCTTGCAAGTTGTATTTGTAGTTCATCTCTAGTGGGGTTTCCACTACGAGAATAATCATATTCTCCAGATTGATCTGCATGGGGTTGCGCAAAAGTCGCCGTTTGATAAATAGGGGTGCTGGTTGCACCATAAGGATCTTTTAAGGAAGAACTTGGGTGAAGTATGCTTGTTTCTGGTTTCATAGAAAGTTCCTTTATTTAAACTGCAGTATCAAGATTATATTCATGGAATTCAGAGTAAAATGTGGTTGTTTCAGCGCCTACAAGAGTACCAGGGTGTGGACCCATTGATTTTACAATAAATTTTAACTGATGAGTTTTAGCAAAGTGCAAAGCCTGCTTTTGAATGAGGTGAGAACAAACTAAAAAGGCATCTTGGTAGCGGAGTGATTGATAGCAATCAGCATCTTCACCAAAAGTATTTGGATCGCAGTTGAAGACACCAACAACATCTTTAATGAGAAGGCACTCTTGTGCTTTTAATGCCCAGGCGCAGAAAATGGCACTTAAGTCCGAGCCTCCTCGGCCAAGTAGAGTACAGGTTCTGTCTACATTGCATCCTAAAAACCCTGGAACTAAGACAATATTTGTTTTAGCAAAAGCGTGTTCAAGTAATACCATATTTAAATGCTCAGGATGTGCATTTAAGGGATCACCGGTAGTGTATAAATATTTATTACACAAGGTTGTCACAGGGATATTAATTTGTGCGAATGCAAGGCCAAAAAAGGCGAGGGCGGTGAGTTCACCATTAGCGAGTAAGGTTGCTGTTTCTTTTGGGTATTTTTGAAGGTCAAAAATACC